>CAKVBV010000052.1 GCA_934725535.1 uncultured Bacteroidales bacterium
TCTTGTGCCTGGTCGGAGACTTCGCCGGTGAAGGCAAGGTTGGGGATGGCGGTGTATTCGGGGTCTGTGAGTGTGGCGGTGAAGGCGTTGCCCTTGAGCGAGGCGGGGATATTGTTGACGCGCAGGCTCTTGAGGGTGCTGTTATAGTGGAGGCGGAACCAATCCACATAGAGTTCTGCACCGGCAGTGGCTCCTGAGGACTCGTTGGTGGCATCCACAGCGATATTCATACCCGTAATGTGTTTGCCGTCAAGTGCAAGGGGCTGTGTGTGCGTGATGTAACTGTTGCTGGTGTTAGTTTGCTTGCAATCAAAGTTGTAGGGTACATCTTTGTCGTTTTCTACACCTTTGAAACGATAGGCAAAGAGGGCACCGCTACCTGCTTTGCTCTTATATTGGTAGTTTACCGAAATAGAGTCGGGTGTGTTGTAGAAACGTATATAGTCAGAGAACTCGTAGTGTGTCTTGTTGGCTACGGACAAACCTCCAGATAGTGTCCCCAAAGTAATCATTGCAGGCAATGCACCGCCTGCTGTACTCCAATAGGTAGTCTCAAGTCCGACAGAAGTGTCCGATTTTTTGACTACCTCCGCACCCGTCTTGGCATCGACCCAAAGAACGGTGATTTTATCAAAGAAGTCCGCAGGTACCTGCCAACCTACCGGCTTTGCTCCGTTGTTGTATTTAGCGGTAGTCCATTCCGTAAAATCGGCGTTAGGAATGACCTCATTCGGGTAGTGGAAGAATATGGTATAGGTGTTTGTATATCCACCTTTTGACACGGTAGCCTGCCAATGCCATTGGTCGTTGGCGGTACGTGTGTACTGCACATCGGTTGCCTTGGTGTAGTCCACGTTGGGCAGGGAGGTTGAGGTCGTGCAATTGACGATATAGGTGAACCGGTTCTTGTCGAAACCGGTGATGAGTTTCCCGTCGATGGTGATGCTCTCCAACACGGCGGGGTTCTGCGTCTCGAGTTGGGGAATGAGGGTGTAGGTATGGTCGGGGTCGTCGGGGCGGTTGGAGCGGACGGTGATACGTGTGGTGTCGGTGATGCCGCCGGGCTGAACCCAAACGGTCTGCTCGTCGAAGGCCTTGGCATAGTCCACGGTGAGTGAGCGTGTGCCATAAGGGAGAGCAATGGTGAATTCCGTGCCTTGGATATTGAGTTTCTCGCCGGTCTCGCGGATAACGAGGCTGTCGAGGTTGTTGGTGGCTGTGGCAAGGCTGTCGCGGAACGTGACGGAGTAGGTGCGTTGGTCGCCGTTCTCGGCGGTGACGGTGATGGTGTTCGGTTGTCCGAGCGGGCGCAGGATATAGTCGATTTGCTGCTCTTCCTCTGCGGGTGTGAATGTGAAGGTGGGGGATTGCTTGGACTGGTAGGGCAGCATGACGGTGTATTCGGTGGTGGCAGGACTGAAAGTCAGTTCCGCATTTTCGGCATTGAGGTAAAGGTCTTCGAGAGCCGTGTTGGCGGATTTGCGCACGGGGAAGTGGATAGAGTAGGTGTTGGCGGTGGTGCCATCGGCGGCAAGGACGCGAATAGTGGTGGTGCCGTTGACGCTGCTGTAGCAGGTGGTGATGGTCTGGTTGGGCAGTTGTCCTACGGCGAAGATGTTCGGCACGACGCGTGTGCGCCATGCGAGGGTGTCGGTGTAGTGGAAGAGGGTGGGTTGGAAACCATTGATACTCTTGCCATTGACAAGGATGTCCGCAAGGAGGGCATTGGTGGAACGGACACGCGTGTAGGAGACGGTGTAGGTCTTGGTGCTGCCGCTCTCGGCGGTGACGGTGACTTGTTGCTTGTCGGCACTGATGTCAGCCGCGATGATATGCTGTCCGTTGCGGGGGGTGTAGGTGAGTTGCGGCAGCGGTGCCCCCTCGTCCAACGACAGAGTGTAGTCGGTCTTGTCGGGGTCGAAAGCGATGTCATGGTCTGCCACCTGCATATCCATCAGGCGTGCGTCATCGTATCGGGCGATTTGGAAGGTGACGGTGTAGGTAGCCATCAGTCCTGTTTCGGCTACGACCGTGATAGCCATTTGGTTTTCAGCCGCTTGCCCGAAGTACACCACTTGCCGGTCGTTGCCTTTGGTGTAGGTGACGACTTGCGGTTGGCTGCCTGCGGGCAGGTCGATGGTATAGTCTTTTTGCTCGGGTTTGTAGTCCGCCATGGGCGTACCGTCGAGAAGGATGGCAGCCAATGTGCAGTCATTCGAGGCAGGCCGGCTGAACGACAGCGTATATACGGCAGTGGCTTGTCCGTTTTGCACATACAGCATGGTGGTCTCGCCGTGGCGCAGCACCTGTACGGTCTGTCCCTCTTCCGCGGTGTAGGTAACGGTGGGCAAGGCGGTGGTGTAGGTCAGGTCGTAGGTAGTGCGCGAGGGGTTGAAGCCCTCTATCGGCTTGCCGTCCACGAATATCGCCTGCAGTTGTGCTGCCGCCATGGCTTCGGCGGTGAAGGTGATGGTGTAGATGTTGGGCGCACCGCTCTCGGGTGCCACGCGAATCTGCGCAGTACCGGCTGCATACGGTGCGGTGATGGTCACCTGCTGCCCTGCCTCTTTGTCCACCGTTATCGCGGGGCTCACGCCGCTCGTCAGGGGAACGCTGTACGTGAGCAGCGTCTTCTCGAAGCCTTGCAACGAGTCTCCGTCGAGGTAAATCATGCGCAGAAAGGCGTTCTCCGACTTCTTGATAATGAATGTGATAGTGTAGGTACGCTTGTCGCCGCTCTCCGCTGTCACGGTGATGGTGTGCACATTGTTTTCGCACATACTCAGCACCTTCTGGCTCGCGTCGCCCTTGTCGAAACTGACAGCGGGTATGGTGCTGACGCCCTCGGGCAGGTGGTAGGTGTATTCGGTGATGTCGGCGGCGAAACCCTCCAGTGGTTTGCCGTCCACATATATCATATTCAGCGAAGTGTTCGCGGATGTCGCCACACGGAAATGCAGGATATACGTCCTGCTGGCACCGGTCTGCGGGCGCACGGTTATCTTGTAGTCGTCTTCCACCTTGCTGCCTTGACGCACGGTGATGGTCTGATACTCATCGTTGGGCGTATAGGTAACCACCGGTTGGCGGGTGGTGCCTTGCGGCAGGTTGATGGTGTACTCCAACTGCTCCTTGTTGTACCCCTCCAATGGCTTGCCGTCGATGTAAATCATCTGCAATGTCGCATCGGACGCCTGACTGACAGAGAACGCAATCTGGTAGATGGTGGTGTTGCCGTTGCCTGCCATTACGGTGATGCGGGTGGTACCGTTGATGCCGCCTGTGATGATGTTAACTGTCTGGTACTCATCGTTTTTCACAGGTTCGATGCTTGGCAACTCCGTGGTGCCGATGGGCAGGGTGTAGGTGTAGTCGGTCTTGTCGGGCGAGAAACCCTCGAGGTCCTTGCCGCCGATACGTATGCCTTTCAGTGTCGAAATCTCGGATTTCAACGTGCTGAACACTATCTTGTACACTGTCTGGTCGCCGCTGGCTGCGGTCACCGTGACGCGTGTCGTGCCGTCCAACCCGCCTTCGCTGATGCTCACTGTCTGGTACTCGTCGCCCTGCTCGTAGGTTATCTTCGGCAGCGCGGTGGTGCCCATCGGCAGCGTAACATAGTAGGTCAGATTGTCGGGCTGGAAATCCGTGATATACCCCCCTTCCACTTGCAGGTCTTTGAGGTACGAATAGGTGGATGCCTCCAACCGGAAGTTCAGTTTATACACTTTCGGCACCTGGTTGCCGGGCGTTGTCACGGCTATCTGATACGTGCCGCCGTCTATATTGGCGGGGGCTGTATAGGTGATGGTCTGTGCGCCTTCGGGGTATGCGGACACACCTTTCACGGTCGGCATCTGGGTCGTGCCGGTGGGCAGCGAGACGCGGTAGATGGTCTGCGACGGGATAAACCCCGGTATCGACTTGCCATTCACCTGTATATCCTGCAATGTGTTGTCAGCCAACTGTGCTACCGAGAACTGTATCGTATAGGTGGCTGTCGTCTTCTTGTCGGCTGCCGTCACGCGGATAGTAGCCGTGCCGTTGGTGGAGGTGGGTTGTGTAATCTCCACGGTCTGTGCATCTTCCGCGGCATCGGCGCTAACCACGGGCACTGCTGTCGTGCCGTAGGGCAACGCTACATTGTAGGTGAATACACCCGCCTTGAAGTTGCTCACTGCCGTGCCGTTCACATAGATATTGGCAAGTTTGGCATTGGTGCTTGCCTCGCGCACGAATTTGATGCGGTACGTGCTGGTGGACTTGCCGTCTTCTGCCTTCACGGTAATCACAGTCGCCGCTCCGTCTATGGCACCCTGTTGGATACTTATCTCGTCTCCCGAAAGCAATCGCCCCGTAAAGTTGGCTGTCTTACCCGCCGCATTGGTCAGCGAACCCGCACCGCGGTAGGCTTCTATCTTCGGCATAGCGGTCGCACTTCTGCCCAACGAGTAACTCTGTTCCTCACTGCTGTTCGGGTCGAAACCGCGCCACTCCTTGTCGTCGATGTAAATCTTCTGTATCTTCGACGAGTAAATCAACTCCACATCGTCCACATACAGCGAGTTCCCCTCGTACAAACCGCTGTTGGCGCGGAAGTTCGGGTAGTTGCTGGCCGAGAAGATGATGTTCATCATCGTCGGCACGTCGCTGTTCATATAATATATAGGTACGCGGATGTTCGTCCAGTCGCCGTACTCTTTCTTCTCGCGCCACAAGCCTTCGGCTATCTGATTGGCTTTCTGGTCTGTACCGCACTCGTTGGCGTCCAACGCCTGACGTATATCGCTCTCCTCGTTGGTCTTGCTCACCGACGTACACTTGCCGTTCTTGCCCTTGTACTTGCTGCTTTTGGCAGTCCCTGACCATGCGTAGTACAGCAGGTAGAAGTCCTCGCGTGTCACGTTGGCACCCGTACGTTTTATCCATACCGACATCGTGTCGGGGCGGTATTTCCAACTCACACCGCCCTCCGTGCCTGCCGTAGCCTCGTTCACGGTGGTCAGGCTCTTGATATATACCCATGGCTGTCCCAACGAGAAGTACCCGGGCGATACCTCCGAGATGCCGGCGGCACCCACACTCTGGTCTTGCACCATCATACTGGCACTGCCCGTATGACCCGCCTCTTTGTGCGCAAAGTTGAACTTGAATCCGAATTGTGTCACGTTGCTCACGTTCCAACCGGCAGGCTGGGCATTGCCGTCAAACGCGGCTCCGCTCCAGTCTTCAAAGCCTGCATTCGGCAGTTGTTGGGCATAAACGGTAGTGTATAGGCTGCTGACAGCAACCAGAATTGCGAGGTAAATTCTCTTCATAATCTGTATTTGTTTGCAATCAATCGTAGTACCTTGGGACTTGTGCCAAATACCTTTTGTTAAGGTATTATGCAAAAAAACGACACAAATAACCCCAAAAAACGACGCAAATTTAATGCAAACATTTCAGATAGGCAAATCTCCAAACGCTGCGGCGGGCGTTTTATTAACAGCGGTCATCTTTTTCGTAAAAATTGACACCTTTTTGCGCCTTATGGAGACGACGCGTCTCGCGTCGTTAATGTGCACAGGGTACGGGGACGCGGACGCCCTGTGGGGTCCCCGCAAGACCGTGGACGTAGCGGGGTGCTCTCCTCGTCCGCGGTCGGTTTGGCACAAACCGTTTGACGATACTGTGTTGGGGGACGACGCGGCTCGCGTCGGCATAACGCAGAACTTCTTATCGTCTCGCGTCGTTATTATGTGAATGCTGCGCATTAACGGTCTATTAATGGTCATTAACGGAGAACAAAATATCGCCTTATTGCGGATTTCCGATTGATGTTCTGTGGGCATTATAGAACTCCTTAGTCAGTAGGGGAAGTCTGTTGTTGATATGACGACAAAGGCAGCAATCTTAAAATTTGACACTTTTTTGCGGTAGCGAGGTGGTAACGAGTTGGTAACGCTTTCCTAACGAGTTGGTAACGAATTTTATTTTACGGATATGCTACAGATATAATGCCGTCCATCTTAACAATCGTCAATTCTGTATGGTTTTAATGGAGCAATGGCTCATTAACGTCAGTTGCGCTAATTTTTGGAATAATAAGTTTATGGCTAATTAGTGATAATACGGTGTAGCCGTCCGTTCAATACAACCCCGGCAATGCCAATTCGTGTTTATTATCAGTTGTGGTTGCGATGTTGTTATCTGTTGTGTATAGTTGTTGTTAGTCAGCAGGGGATGCTCAATACATCATCCCGAACATCCATAGCGGAATACGGTTGCGGATACCGATCTCGATGTCGTCCACAGCCAAGAAACTGTTCGGAACATCTTTTATCTGCTCGAATGTCTTGTTCTTGCCGCCGACCTCGAAAATATACGTGCGGTTTACTTCAAAATCGCCTTGCTTGGGCAGCAACACCTCCTGTGTCTGCCTCAGTTGGTTGTAGAAGAACGTCTCGCGCAAGGTGCCCCTGTCGATATGCGGTGTGAGTGCATACATCAGATTGGTGTTCTCCAGATATATCTTGTCGGGTTTGCTGAGTACCCGCATGCTCTTGGGCTCTGAGGTGTACAGTGCTATCAGGTCGGCGCGCTCCAACCAATGCAGCATCTTCAGACCGCTGTCGCGTGTAGTGTCCAGTTCGCGGTACAACTCTGCCATCTTTGGGATATATGGCACGCGCTCCGCCAGTATCTGCATCATCTTCTTCACTTTTTGGATAGTGGCAAAGGATGTGTATTCCGTCATGGGCAGGTCGCCCTCTATCACTTGGCGCACCACACTTTGGAGACGGCTGTCAAAACCGCTCTCCTGTTGCAGGTAAAACGGGTAATAGCCATGCTCCAAGTATTGCGCAAAGAGGGGGAGTATCTGCCGCTTGCTGCATATATCCATGGCTATGGACTGATGCCGTTGCAGCAAATCCTCCAATGTAACCGCCGGACCGACAGGAATACCCTCTAATAGCAGAAACTCCCTGAACGATAGCCCGTGCAGGGTGTACATCCGTTGCCTGCGCGACAAGTCGCCTTCACGCGCGGCAATCTGCAGCATACATGAGCCGGTATAGACGATGTTCAGGTTCGGATAATCGTCGTACAGGTTTTTCACAACCGTCTGCCAATGAGGCAGATAGTGTATCTCGTCCATAAAGATATGCGTCCCGCCGTGGGTGTAGTGATATTCCGCCAAATCCTGCAGACTGTGCGTCTCGAACCACAGGTTGTCCATGGATACGTAAAGCACCGAATCCAATGAGGCGAAACTCTGCCGGATATGCTGTAGCAGCAGCGTTGTCTTACCTACACCGCGTGCCCCTTTGATGCCTATCAACCGGTCGTTCCAATCTATATCGGACATCAAATACCTGCTGTATGCGGTATTTACGCGCCCTATCTGCATCGCTGACTTACGTGCTATTTCTGCATAATCTTTCTCGTCCATAAATTATCCATTCGTTATTTGAGTTGCAAAGATAGTACAAAAATGCTGATTGTGCAAATGTAAAAGTTGTTTTTTCGTGATTTTTTAGCAAAAAGCACTTTTGAAAAAGTTGTTTTTTGATACAAAAAGCACTTTTGTAGAAGTTATTTTTCTATGAATACTCAATGGCAGTATGGCGCAGGTGCTTTTTTGTGATATTGCTTTTTGTAATATAAAGCCAATTCGTGATAATTAATGTTGTATGGCATACGTAGGGGCTGGGAGACGACGCGGCTCGCGTCGTTTTTATTTTGTAGTAGCGGCATTAACGATCTATTAACGGTCATTAACGGAGAATAAAATACCGCCTTATTGCGGATTTTCGATACGAAACCCTGTGGGTTGAGTAGAACGCCTTAATCAGAACTGTACCCGATAATGCCAATTCGTGTTCAATTCATGGCTAATTACATGTTTCTCTGCATTTTGTGTTCAATTCGTGTTTATATTATCAGTTTTGGTTACTGTGTTGTTATCTGTTGCTGTGGTTATTGTCTGATATTCAGTGCTTTGCAAGAGAAAAGTGACAGAAACTACCAAATCGCGCCAATAAGTGACAGAAAGTACCGGAAACGCTCAATGCCCTCCGTAGATGTAGTACCTTTGCACCCGATTTGAAAAATCAAATCCGGCTGTTGTTTGTGTGAACAAAATGTATGATGTGGTAAGTGTGTAATAAATTGATTATGAATGAATTAAATTACCCCCCCCATAAAAATATCCGAATTTCTGTTTGTATATTCGGCAAAATTGTTGTATCTTTGCGCGCTTTTAGAGGGTGATGTAAAAGGACACTTTTCGGAAAGCAGTATTGTGATTATGTAACGCAGATGGCACTACGTATTAGCGGCATTATGCTATGTAAGACAAAAATGAATAACTAAAAAACGAAATAGATATGAAGAAGAAATCTATCTTAATGCTGTTGGCAACTGTGTTGCTGAACGCAAATCTTTGGGCAGCCAATGTCGCCAAAGTCGGCTCTACCGAGTATGCGACTATCAATGAGGCTATTGAGGCATGGAAAACAGCCGGCGGCGAATTGCAGTTGCTGGACGATGTAAGGACTTCTTGTATCCAGATTGAGAACATCCAAGATGCTTGCTTGGATTTGAACGGACATTCTCTGACAATCACTGCGCGTTGGGTGTCGTGGGTGAAAAACGGCAAACTTACCATCAAGAACAGCGTTCCTGAAGCAGGTGCGTTGGTGGGTGCATCGGATATTATGTTTGATATGTACGGTTCGTCTGATAATACGGTTTCCGAATACTCTGTGTTGACTGTCGAAAAAGGTGTCACCGTAAAGCAGAAAGGGAATAGTTTCTTTGTGGCGATTAGTATTGCACAAGTCAACAATCCTTATGGAATAGTTGTTAATTTCCATGGCAACTACATTGCTGAGGGCGAAGATACAGTACCGTTCTATATCCATGGTCAAATCACCAAGAATGGTAACAATATGCCAACCTTTAACATTGGTAAGGATGCTGTTTTCACCTCCGTCCATGCGGTTGTGTATGCTGCAGGTTATGGCGTTTGGAACTACGAAGGCAATGCTACCGTGGATAATTTCGGTATTGAGATGCGTGCAGGTGAGTTGAATATGAACGGCGGTTCGATAGTCAGCACCTCTACCGCCCCTGCGGACGACCAGTTCAATGCCAGCGGTTCTACCTCTGATGCTTGTGGTATTGCCGCTTGCCAGCATACTACACAACAGCCTATTACAATAACGATTAACGGTGGCGTGATAAAGGCTTATACTCCTATCTACCAAGCCAACCCGCAGAACAATCCGCAGGAGGCGATAGACAAAGTGAGTGTAACGGTAAACAATGCCAAGGTATATTCTACCAGCAACAACATCGTCTGGTCTGCCAACAGGAAGATTACCCTTAATGGTGGTATCTACAATATGAACCCTTCTGCTTACGCCGCCGAAGGCAAAGTAGTAGTGGCAAATAAAGGTGCTGATGCAGAGACTTATCCTTGGACGATAGGAACCAAGGATGCAGATGTTACCTTTGCTACCGCAGGCAATTGGGATGTACAAGGCAACTGGTCAAACAGTACCATAGCAACAGCAGCCACTTCTGCTACTATTGATGCGAATGTAACTGTCGGCAACGGTGTACGTGCCGAGGCTTATGGTGTCAAAGTGAATACCGGCAAGACCATCACGATAGAGAAGGGTGGTGTGCTCGTAGTGGGTAAAGACGGTATATCTGGCATCTCGGATACCACCCAACTGAAGATAGAAGACGGTGGT
Source organism: uncultured Bacteroidales bacterium (assembly GCA_934725535.1). Taxonomy (GTDB): domain Bacteria; phylum Bacteroidota; class Bacteroidia; order Bacteroidales; family Paludibacteraceae; genus Colicola. Next base: position 9,747 of record CAKVBV010000052.1, read on the forward strand.
TATCTGTTCATTAGTCCTGCCGCCACTACAAACAACCAGCCCTTGGCAAGTGTTGTGAAGACATTGAATACTTATAAGAAAGCAGCTGGAACCTTTGTAGCAGGCGTGGAAGATGAGTATGTCCGTTGCTATATGGGTAGCGTGATGACATCAAAGCCGGTAGCGAAAAAAGACTATACGTGGTATGGCAACTATTGGAATTATGCTTCGGGTTGGCAACAAGCCACACCGACAACGGTGTCTATATTGAGCGAGCCGTTTAGAGGCTTTGCTATGACGACCGCGACCACATCTGCTCCGAGTACCCCTGTTACTATGAAGGGTACGTTGGTAGGTAACGAGAAAGCGTCTTTGCAGATGGATGGTAAAGGCTTCCATTTCTTTGCGAATAGTTGGATGGCACCGTTGGACGCTTATGAGGTGCTGAACCAATTGGATAAGTTGCGTAATGAGGGCAAGGTGGAGTCTTCGTTGAAGATACTCTTGCCGTTGGATATTACCATAGGTGATGATGATTGGAGCGCAGGTTCGTTTGTGGATGTCAACCGTAGTTTCTTGCGCTTGGGCAACAACTCGGAGTATTGGGGCACGATAGCACCTATGGCAGGCTTCTTCTTGCGTGCGAATGAGCAGGTGAGTGTGGATTTGGAATATGAGCAGGCGGTATGGAATGTGATGTTGGCAACGAAGTCTTCCGCTCCGCGGCGTGTGATGTCGGCTGTAGAGGACAACATAACGGGTGTCCGTATCAAACTGACGTCAAGTGATGGTCGTAAGGACAGGTTGTATATCTTCAATGGTGAGCCAATTGAGTCCGTAACAAAGATGTCAAACGAGGCCCCGAATGTGAATATCTATGTGGATAATGCAGGTGGCAAGTATTCGACGTATGCAGCCGAGACATTGTTGGGTACGGAGATAGGCATACAGTGCAATGCTTCTACGGCTTACACATTGAGTTTCGATTATGCGGAGGGCGAAGTACTCTACCTCAAGGACTTGGCGACGGGCATTGTGACAGAGATGTCTGATGGTGCTACCTACACCTTCACCGCCGAACCGAACACAACGGCAACACGTTTCCGTATTGTGAGCCGCTCGGAGGTAACGACAGGTGTGGAGGACCTGACCCCTGCTGCAGGAGCAGCCGCAGAAGGTATTTACTCGGTTACAGGTCAATACTTGGGAACTGCCGACCAACTCCCGACCCTTCCTGCCGGAGTATATATCATCAATGGCAAGAAAGTAGTGAAGTAAACGGAATCATCTTATCTCTCGGCTGTACTATTTGTTTGTACTGCCGAGGGATAAGGTTCTGCAAAGAAACGTGTGATTCGTTGGAAAAAGTGTGATTTTGTGCCGTTGATTCCCTTGAAAAAGTGTGAAATCCGGCACTTGATTCGCTTGAAAAAATGTAATAGCATGCATTATTCGGCTAATAGTCAATGCTTTGCTTGTTGTTGCACTTTTAACGGCAATTAATGGAGCCAAAATCCCCCTCCCTGAGGGGGCAGGGGGAGTCTCTTTAATGGCAATTAACGGAGACGGAAATTGGGCAGAGAGATGTTCTTTGACATATTGGATTATCGCAAGTGTGGGTACATTTTTGATGTTCTTGCTTGCAAGGTTGAGTGGATTGTGTTACCTTTGCAGCACGATTCGTTGGAAAAAGTGTGATTTTGCGCTGTTAATTCCCTTGAAAAAGTGTGAAATATGGCACTTGATTCGTTTGAAAAAATGTAATAGTGATGTGTAGATAACTGTAAATCATTTGTTTGTATGGAAAGAAAGATAATAGCAACTTTTGAAGCTTGGCGCACGACCCCAAATCACAAACCTTTGGTGGTGAAAGGCTGCCGCCAGTGTGGCAAGACGTACTCTGTTTTGGAGTTCGCTCACAGCCACTATGAACACGTGGTTTATATCGACTTTCATCGTCATCAGGCATATCGTACATTGTTTGCAGGGTCTTTGGAGCCGCGCGACTTGCTGATGAAGATGTCGGCTGTGTTGCCGAATGCCAAGTTCGTACAGGGGAAGACGTGCATCATCTTCGATGAGATACAGGAATGCCCGCGTGCGCGTGCTGCGCTCAAGTTCCTGTACTTGGATGGGCGTTTTGATTATATCTGCACAGGCTCGCTCTTGGGTGTGAACGGCTACAAGTCCTCCTACAAGGAAGATGAGATGGCTACTATCCCTGTAGGCTACGAGACCATAGTGGATATGTACCCTATGGACTTTGAGGAGTTCCTCTGGGCGAATGGCATTCCTGCCGCCATGGTGGAGCAGTTGCGTATCTCCTTGCAGCAGGAGACACCCGTGGACGAGTTTATCCACCGGCGTATGCGCGAACTGCTGTTGCAGTATATCGTGGTAGGCGGTATGCCTGCCGTGGTGGACGCTTTTGTGCGGGATGGTAATATGGCTACGGTCTTGATGCTGCAACGGGGCATAGTGGACGAATACAAAGGGGATATGCTCAAGTATGCTTCGGATGCGGACAAACCGAGAATACGCAGGTGTTTCGAGTCTATCCCTGCGCAGTTGAGCCGCGAGAACAAGAAATTCACGTATTCCGTGGTGGAGAAAGGTGCGCGCGCCAAGGACTATTGGGGCAGTCTTCAGTGGATAGAGGATGCCGGCATCATACGCCGTTGCCACAATCTGGAGATTACGGAGTTGCCATTGGACGGCAATGCCATGCGGGATGTCTTCAAGGTGTATATGGCGGACACGGGATTGTTTGTTAGTATGCTGGAGGAGGGAACGCAGGGTAGCATTATCAGTGGCGACTTGTTGGGGTACAAGGGGGCAATCTTCGAGAACCTTGTGGCGGATATGTTGGGCAAGATGGGGCGTAAGTTGTACTATTTCCACAAGGATAGCGGACTGGAGTTGGATTTTGTACTGCGCTATCGTGGAGAGTGTACACCATTGGAGTGTAAGGCAGTTTCCGGACGCGCTAAGTCATTGCAGACGGTGCTGGCGCACCCCGAGAAATATCATGTGCACTATGCCATCAAGTTGGGCGACTACAACGTAGGGCGCGACGGTGCTTTACTGACCTTGCCCCTGTATATGGCATTCCTGCTGACAGAAGTGTAGCAAACAATTATAGCAGTATGGAGAAAAGAAATAGCGATAATTTAATAGTAAATTGGTGGCAATTGTACGCATGGGGGATGACGCGGCTCGCGTCGTCAAGGCGTGGCAAGTTGAGCGGAAAAATGTATAGAGGAAGAAATTAATGGTCAATTATACGGTAATTAATGGAGAATAAAAATGTCCGATAATGGGTTTTAATGGTCCTTTATATGGGCATTAATGGAGAAATAATGATAGAAAAAGGAGAATTAATGATTAATTATGCGGTAATTAATGGAGGGAAAAATGGGCATTAGTGGAGACAGAAGCAATTAGTGTCTGATTACATGGCTAATTATATGTTTGTTGGTCATTAACGGCGACTGGAGATATAACGGAGAATAATAACTTAAAAACAAAAATGATATGAAGAAAAAAGTGTACGTATGTCCGCAGACGGACATTCAAAAGGTGGAAACAGGCATCTTGTGTAGTTCATGCCCGGACCCTACAATCCCTCCCGTAGGACCCGGATATGGCGAGTAAAATGCAGAAGAAGATGTAATGGAAATTAGCAGAGATTTCCTAAACAAGAATGTAATAATAAAAACAATAGAATGATGAAAACGAATAAAATTTCTGTCTTGTTGGTTATGGCGATGGTTTGTGGTATGGCTATGGCGCAGCAAGATGATTACAAGACCTTGGTACGTGTGAAATTATCGACCAAGACGGCAGTGAATACGCTGGGCAAACCCTATAGCAGTCCGATGTATGTGTATCAAGACGCGGCATACGATGCCAAAACTTATGACAAAAGCAGGGAAGTAGCCTCGACGTTGAATGAGGGACTGAAGAATGTAACCATTTGGGCGATTGCTCCCTATGGCAATATGCAGACGGTATGTACGGATAATATCGTAGGAACCTATTTGGGAATCAAAACAAGCAGTGAAGATGACACTTATGTCTTGAGTTTTGATTACCACAAAGGAGATGTTCTTTACCTCAAGGATAATGCGACAGGTAAGGAATTCCCATGCACGGCATCCTATTCATTCAAGGCATCCAAGAGTGCGACAATCACCGACCGTTTTGTGTTTGTCACTCCTTCTACCCCTCAGCCTACTGAATATGAGATTTGCTACCGCAACGGGTATTTGCAGATTTCCAATTATCCTACGGATAAGAACACTAATCATATTGTAGTCAGAGATGAAGATAACAACGTAGTCAAAGATAAAAACGGTAAGGACTTAGACGTGGAGCCGCAGGCTATTTATCAAGAGATTGACCTTCGCCATCTGACTTCCGGGCACTATACTATCGAAGCCAACGGCGAGACGCTGACCATCGGTGTGAAATAAGGTATTTGTGTTTTTATAAAATGATGTAAAGGATATGAAAAAGATATATTCATTTCTCGCAGCAGCACTGCTATTGAGTGCTACTGCTTCGGCGCAAGTCGCCAAGGTCGGCACAACCAACTACACCGACATCGCTTCCGCTATTGCTGATTGGAAGAAAGTCGGTGGTGAGTTGCAGTTGTTGAGTGATGCTGCTTACACTACGGCAAAAATTGATACGCTGACCAAAGATGCTACTCTTGACCTCAATGGCAAGACGCTGACATGGAACGCTAAGTTCGGCAGTCTGGAGAAGACAGGTACAATTCCGGCTCTTTTTGTCAAAAACGGTACGTTTACTATCAAGGCTTCGGCTGCCGATGATGCTACGCAAAAGGGTACGCTGGTGCTGAATGTGAGCCATAATAAGAGTACGAACCTGTGTGCTATCTTGGTGGGTATGACACAGACGACCACTGCGAAGTTGGTGGCTACCGATGGCGTAAATATCGTGGGTAACTTCGCCACGGCACCGACGTATTCTAAGTATAAAAACAATGCACCTTATACTCAGTCTGTTTTGACAAGTTCGATTATCTATCCGTACTATGGCGCGATGAATATTGAAAACGCCAATATCCGAATGCAGGGCGAGTGCGGTATGGCATTGAATATCTACTCTAAGGCTGGTGATATTGTATGTACGAATAATACTATTACTTATGAAGCAGGTACACCGACTGTCTGCATCAGGGGCTGCTATGGCATCAGCAGTACCAAAACAGGCATTGTGTACGACAACAACCAAGTGGATCTCTCTGCTGCAACAGGTACATATATAAGCACCGGTCAATCTTATCCAATCATTGTGGGCGGACTGATACCCGGAACCAATGCTTCTATCAAGGGCAACAAAAGTATCTACAAGGTAAATACGGCGCAGAAGAATACCTATAGTATATACGGTGGTTCGGCTGTTATGTCTGTCGAAGATGGCACATTCGTCGGAGCATTTCAAGCAAAAACCGGTACTTCTATTTCCGGGGGCAAGTTTACGCCCCAACCGGATGTCCGATATGTGGCTGCAAATCATTATTTTGAGAAGAAAGGAGAGTATTATGTTGTAGAGCAAGGAAAATCCTATGTGGTGCGTATCAATGACGTGGACTATCTGAATACCGATGATTGGGCTTCTGTTTGCTCACATAGTGCAGATGTGTACACAACGGTAATTACTATTGCTCGTACGGATTTTACTATTCCTGAAGGAGTGTATGTTTATTTGAACTTTAAGAGTAGTAGTGATGCCCAGGATGTTTTTGCAGATGTTACAATTACCAATAAGGGTAATATGCGCCTTGGTAGTTGGTGGAAGAAAGGTTCTTTGGTGAATGATGGAACATTGGAGATATATGAGTATATTAAACTGGGTGAGAATTCTACTTATCCGATGCATATTGTAAACAATGCTACGGGTAAATTATTCGTCAAGCCAAGCACTAGTACCACAGGGAGCACCACTACATTCATGGACTATTTCACACTCACCAACAATGGCGGACAAGTGTCTGTATCTGCCGGTATCTTTACGGAGAAAGCCTTTGCTCAGATATATAAAGAGGGTGAGTACAATTATATAGCCAATGGCTACGTGCACCCGAAGTGGGCAAGCGACAAATGCTATCATATCCTATCCCCAGATGATGTGGTGGCAACGGTGAATGGAGTGGAGTATAATGATTTGCAAGCGGCTATTATGGCTTCGTCTGCTGAAAATCCTGCTATACTGAAAAAAGACCTTACGCTGACATCCAAAATCGGTTTACAGAATGGTAAGGGTGAAAAAGTACTGGACCTCAATGGCAAAACGCTGACATTGGACTATTCTTCTCTTGGTTCAAAGCAGGAATTTATTACGGTAAGGAATACCAAATTTACTATTCAAGGCAAAGGCACTATCACCGGCAACGGCGACATACTTTTCTCTATGGGGGGATATAGCAAGGCTACCACCAACTATACGGTATTGACCATAGGTGAGGAGGTTACTATTCGCCAAACAGATGGCTGGTATGCGATTGCTGCGATAAGTACATCTCTTTATCATGGTATAGTAGTGAATTTCAATGGTAGAATAGAAGCCCAATGTGCGTTCCATGTAAATGGTCAGATAAAAGAAACGTCCGAGTCGGCTCCTACCTTCAATATCGGCAGTACGGCTACGTTCGACTGCACGTCCTCATTGGCGTATGCCGCCGGTTATGCGCGTTGGACGTATGCAGGTAATGCTACCGTGGGCAATTTCGGTGTAGAGATTCGTGCGGGCGAGTTTACTATGAACAGTGGTTCGATTGTCAGCACCTCTACGGAGCCTGCCGATGACCAGTTCAACGGCAATGGCTCTACCTCTGAGGCGTGCGGTATTGCCGTGTGCCAACATGGTACGCAGTTGCCCATTTCGGTAACGATTGACGGTGGTGTGATAAAGGCATACACCCCTATCTACCAAGCTAACCCGCAGAACAACCCGCAGGAGGCGATAGACCAAGTGAGTGTAACGGTAAACAATGCCAAGGTATATTCTACCAGCAAAAACATCGTCTGGTCTGCCAACAGGAAGATTACCCTCAACGGTGGTATCTACAATATGAACCCTTCTGCCTATGCAGCCGAAGGCAAGGTGGTAGTGGCAAACAAAGACGAGGCAACTAAAGCGGAGTATCCTTGGACGATAGGAACCAAGGGTGCAGATGTTACCTTTGCTACCGAAGGAGCATGGAATGTGGCAGGCAACTGGTCAAACAGCACCAAGGCAACGGCAGCCACTTCTGCTACCATTGATGCGAATGTAACTATCGGCAGCGGCGTACGTGCCGAGGCTTATGGTATCAAGGTCAATACAGACAAGACCATCACGATAGAGAAGGGTGGTGTGCTCGTAGTGGGTAAAGACGGTATATCTGGCATCTCGGATACCACCC
>CAKVBV010000053.1 GCA_934725535.1 uncultured Bacteroidales bacterium
CTCTCCTGTTTTTTTATTCTTTTGTATTGCATCTGCCTTGGACGGTTCTTTGGGGCGCCCCCCTGTCAGCCCTTGTTGAGGGTACCCTCAACAAGGGCTGACAGGGGGGCAAAAATATACCCCAAAATTGCGTTTCTAAATGGACACTATACTCTACATAGCCTCGCTTAGTGCACTGTTATTAGGCAATCTTATTGTCTATCCCGACCGTTTCTCGCAAGGTTGGTGTAGTTCGTTGGCATCTCTGCCATATTGGGCTCTTAGAGATAATGTCTTGTCGTATATGGATACCCAACACATCCCTATGGAACAGACCATATGCTATTTTCCGTTCGGGCGATGTGCGGACGATGTGGACCTTAACAATGATATGCGGAAATATGCCTCTTCGTGGGAAGATGCTACCTATGTTATAGCCTCCAATATCAATAATTTAGATGACGGAACTTTAGATAAGATACACACCGGCTGCACGCCAATCTATCGTGTTGAGAAACAGCGCGTCTACATCACACTCTATCGCATCACCCCCTAATCAGATTCATAAACTCCTCCCTCGTCTCTTGCCTGTTGAACGCCCCTGTAAAGTCGCTGGTCGTGGTGATGGCATGCTGTTTCTGCACGCCACGCATCTGCATACACAGGTGTTCCGCCTCAATCACCACCATCACCCCGAGCGGGTTCAGCGTGTTCTGAATACAGTCTTTAATCTGTGTCGTCATACGTTCCTGCACCTGCAACCGGTGCGCATACACGTCCACCACGCGCGCAATCTTGCTCAGTCCCGTAATCTTCCCGTTGGGGATATACGCCACATGCGCCTTCCCGAAGAACGGCAACACATGGTGTTCGCACAGCGAATAGAACGAGATGTCCTTCACCACCACCATCTGGCGGTAGTCTTCCTCAAACAACGCCGAGCGCAGTATCGCCTCGGGGTCTTGTTGGTAGCCCTGTGTCAGGAACTGCATCGCGTCACCCACACGGGTCGGCGTGCGCATAAGTCCCTCACGCTCAGGGTCTTCACCTATCAGTTTCAGTATCTGCTCTATGTGCAGAGCAATCTCTCGTGTCGTCTCTTCAGACGGAATAAACGGTGCGGTCATTGTACCAATATGATTTTATCAGGAACCACATAAGTCCCCCCTTGCAAATCGGGAAAATACTGCAGGAACACTTCTTTATAGGCGTTTGCTTCCTCGCGCGAGCGGAAATTACCGATACGCACTTTCCAGAACGGAGGCTCCGACAGCGCATACACGGGCACATCTATCTCTCCCTCCAATCGCTGCTGCAGGAGCAACGCCTCGTTCTTGGCGGTCTGCTGGGCATTCGATGCATACACCTGCAGCCGGAAGCCGTCCGCCTCCTGTTGCCCGCGCTGTATGCCCAATCGCTTGTCGCGCATCAGTCGGGTGATGGCAGAGTCCTGATGCACCACCGCATGCTCCATCACCTCGGTCAGTAGCACCACAGGCACCTCCTCCTGTACACGCACTTCCGCTGTATCCTCTGCCGCAGGTGCCACCGGTTCGGGCAATATGTCCTGCCCCACGGCAATGCCAATCATAACCACCACGCCCAATATAGTCAAAAACGTCTTTCTCATTATCAATCAATGCCTTAATACCTAAACGAACTACCGCCCACGAACTCACGCAGGAACGATGTCGGCGGTATCTCCTTCTCGGGTATCGACTCAAAATAACTCAGTTCTTTCAGCAACCGGTGCGCTGTCGTGTACTCATCGCAGTACTTTGGCACCTCGTCCAGTATCGGCTCGGCATGGCGTTTCAGCACTGCCAACTCGAACAGCAGTGCCGAGTTGAACATCACATCTGCCTCCTCCTGATACGGATAAATCCACTTCACCTCGCCCCTTTGCACGCTGTCCAAACGCGAAATCGTCTCTCTCGCGCTGTACCCGCGATACCTGTAGTCGCGCACGATTCGGCGCAGCAACCGCACATCGGTCGTCGGTATCCAGTTGTGGTTGTCGAGGTTCACAGTCGTCAGCGAACTCACGTATATCTTAAAGGTCGCCTCACGCGGGATATTCGGTATCAGCACGGGGTTCAGTGCGTGCAATCCCTCCAGAATCACTATCGTATCGTCCTCCAAACACAGCGTATCGCCCCTGTATTCGCGCTTGCCCGTCTCAAAATTGAAGAACGGCAGGCGTATGGTCTTCCCCTCAAGCAACTCGCTCAGATGCTGCTGAAACAGCGGAATATCTATCGCATGCACGTCCTCGAAATCCCACTCGCCATTCGCATCGCGCGGCGTGTCCTCACGGTTCACAAAGTAGTTGTCCATCGAGATTACCACAGGACGTATCCCATTGACCATCAACTGGATAGTCAGTCGCTTCGAGAATGTTGTCTTGCCCGACGAACTCGGTCCCGAAATCAACACGAACTTCGGTCTTCCCTCTTCGCGGTTGGCTATCATGTCCGCTATCTGACCCACTTTCTTCTCGTGCAACGCCTCCGACAGTTTTATCATCTCAAAACTCTTTTGGTTCTTGCACGCCTTGTTAAACTCCCCTACATTGCTGATATGCAGCAACTTGTTCCACCCCACATACTCCTTGAATATCCCGAACATCTTGTCCTGTTCGCACTTGTCCTCCAATCGTGTCGGGTCATGCCGGCACGGGATGCGCAGCAGAAAATCCTGATGATACGGCTCGATGTCAAAGATATTGATATACCCCGTGGACGGCATCAGCGCGCCCGTGTAGTAATCGATGTAGTCGTCCATGCGGTAGTACCGGCAGTACGGGTTGCCGAGGGTCTCGAACAGCGTGGTCTCCCCCTCGTGGCGCTCGCCGAACAGTTTTATCACCTCTTTCGTCTGCCTCTCCTCCGTCACTATGGGGTGGTCTTCGGCAATCAGCGTCTGCATACGCGCCTTCAGTTGGGCGATAGTCTCCGGTGTGATGTCTTTCTGCTCACCTTTTGCCCCGCGGATAGTGCAGTAGTAGCCTTTGCTGATGGGGTGTTCCACACGCAGGTCGCAGTCGGGCCACAGGTCTCGGATGGCTCTCGCCAGCACCATACACAGCGTCCTGACGTAGCAACGCATACCCGCCGCGCAACTCGCGTCAAGAAACTCGATGTCTTTCGGCTTGTAAACCAAGAAGTTGAGGTTCTGTACTTTGTAATTCACCCGCGCTGCAATCACGGGATAGGGCAGATGCAAACCTATCTGCTCATAGATGTCCAACAGCGACGTGCCGCACGGAAACTGGTAGTACTGCTTAAGGTTTTTGCAGTAGATGGTGACTAAATTCTGCATACTCATTGCCGTCTCCCGCTTTTTTATTGCCGACATTGCTTCCTGAGCCGGAAAACAGCGCGCAAAGATACGCATTTTCTTTGGAATACGCAAGCCCCTTTGCACAAAACACCCGTAAATTCATTGTTTTGCGGACATACTGGGGGACGACGCGGCTCGCGTCGTCATAAAATCACCCCGTGTCGTCATTCGGTAATTTCTCTTTTTCTTGCCCGTTCGGAAATTAAGTTGTACCTTTGCCGCAACCTTAAGGCTACCCGTTGGGCAACCCGAAGCAGCATGACCCAAGTCGAACTATTCACACACATCATCGATTTTGAGCGCGGAGCATTGATAATGTTCTGCGTCTGTTGGGCGTATTATTTCCTTACCAGCACGGGAAAACAGCCACAACGTCGAAACACCCAAATGCGTGATTTGGTGGCAGGACTCATGCTCTGGAAAGCGGCGGCTTATCTGTTTCGCATCATCTCATGGCTCCCGCAAACGGCTTTCAGCGAGCGTTTCGCCCTGCTCTCTTTCCAGTTGGACATGGTCACTGTCGCATGGGTGGTCATTGTCTTGACCGGTTTCTCGCGACGCCGGCACCTCAAGTGGTGGCTGCTCGCCGTGCATCTCGTGCCTGTCATTCTGTTGGTTGCCCTTAATCTCTGCTTCTCCGCACGGTGGGTCTGGAGGCTCTCCTACATCTACATCTGTGCCTATGCCGTCGTCTTTCTCATACTCTGCGGACGCTCCGTTTTGCGCTACAACGCCTACATCCACGACGAGTACATCATCTTCTCGCGCTACCAACTCACGCGCTCCACGTGGCTTATGATTCTCATGGTCTTGCAGTTCGCTATATGGTCGGCGATGTTCTGGCTGCCATATCAGGTATGCGATGTCATTTATTATTTCACAAGTTTTATCTTGTGGACGATTGCCAACCTCAATATCGACTATATCCTCAGGGAACGCGAGGAAAGCCGTGTGGATGTCAGTCTCTTTCCTCTTTCGTTGGACGAACTGGAAGAACGGAAAGAACAGGAAATCGCACAGTCTCTTTCCGACGAACCGATACAGGAATCCGCTGATAATAAGACCGATGACATCTTCTCCTACCGCTTGCGTACCCTCTGCGAGGACACCAAACTCTATGCCAGAGAGGGGGTCACGCGCGACGATTTGGCACGCGCTATGCACATCAACCACACCTATTTCACGCAAATGCTCCGCCAAACAACGGGTAAGACCTTCTACGAGTACATCAACAGCCTGCGTATGCGCGATGCTTTGGTCTTGTTATCCGACCCTGACTTCCCCTTGGATTCCATACCGTTTGAGGTCGGCTATCGGCACAAATCCACCTATTATCGTGTCTTCCAAGACAAATTCGGCTGCAAACCCCAAGAGTGGCGCAAAAAAAATCTCCCTCCCCGCAACACGTAACCCCTGCCTGCCTTTCCATTTTCTCCCCGCACACCCACTGCCTGTCTCCAATTCTCTCCCCGCGTATCTCATCATCATTGTGCACTACACATTGTGCATTACCCGCACATTAACTATTAACCATTAACTATTACTACACTTGACTCGAGATAATCTCGAGTCAAGTGTATGTGATTAGTATGTGATTAGTATGAGATTAGTATGTGATTAACGAGAGGATAGCGAGAGGATAGCGAGTGGATGGGGGACGACGCGGCTCGCGTCGTCAAAGGTAAATCAAAGGTAAATCAAAAGTAAAAAACGAACTGGTAGGTAATCTCCTACTGGAATCTCGAAATCAGATTATATGCCTGATATATCCCCAACTCACCGGCTTTGCTGAGGTCGGCGAGCCCCTCTTCGACCTCGTCGATGAAGATGTGCGTCAGTCCGCGGTTGAAATACGCCTCGGCGAAGTCGGAGTCCACAGCGATTGCCTGCGTGTAGTAGCGGATGGCGGCGCGGAAATCCTGCTGGATACAGAGCATGTTCGCCTTGTTGTAGTAGGCAAAGGAAAAGTCGGGCACGTGGTCGATGACGTAGTCGTAGTCGCGCATCATGAGTTCAAAGTCCGCCCCTTCGGTCTTTTCGCCCATGGCACGGCGGTATTCGAGCAACTTGTACCGCCAGTTGGCACGGCAGAAATAGGCGAAATACAGGGTGCCGTCGAGTATGGTGGCGCGGGTGGCGTCGTCGATAGCCGAGGAGTAGTCTTGCACGAGGGCGAACTCGATGGCACGCGCCATATAGGCAGCACTCAGGCGGGTGGCGGGGACTTCGCGATGAGGGGTTGGCTTCGCGATGTTGGCTTCGCGATATTGGCTTCGCGATGTTGGCTGGGCGATGTTGGCGTTGCGATGTTGGCTGAACGATGTTGGCTGCGCGATGGCGGTGTTCTCCAGCATATCGATTTGGTCGGAGAGGGCGTTGATGCGCTCAAAGTGTTGGTTGACCATGTCTGCTGTGAGTGTCATATCCTGCACAGTGAAGCGGAGTGGGGCAGGGAGCAGTTGGCGGCGGTTGTAGTCGTCGATGGACGCGTGCGAGTAGTTGGTGCGGCGAAGGGACTGGGTATTGACATTCGGCACGTAGTATGAGAGGGTGATATTGGGCTCGTTGACCACGTCTGCATAGCGTTTCTGTATGGTGCCGCGGGTCTCGCTCTCGTACTTGCGCTCCTCGTCCGTGGTCTCTTGGTTCTGTGCAGCCATGGCGGAGAACTCCTTGCGGCGGTCGCGCTTCTGCGGCTGCGACTCGGCTAACTGCAGGTCGGTGGACACGGATTGTGCCTGTATGCTGTCTTTCTTCTGCTCCAACTCGTAGGCGCGTGTGCGGTACTGATAGGCGGCTTTGCCGTGCCCGAGGGCTGTCTCCGCCTGTGCGGCGAGGTAGTAGGACGGCAGGAAATACGGGTAGCGGTCTATCAGCGCGGTGAAGTCAGCGAGTGCGTCTTTCCATTGGTTGAGGTGCAGCAGGACGAGTCCGCGCTGGTAGAGCACCTCCACTTGGTCGGGGTCGAGTTCCACCACCTTGTTGAAGTCTTCGAGGGCGCGGTTGTAGTCGCCCAACTCCTGCCGGAGGACACCGCGATTGTAGTAGCATTGGGCTTCGCGCGGGGCAAGGGAGACCGCCTTGTCGTAGTCGGCAAGGGCAGAGCGGTAGTTGTGAAGACGGTAGAAGATGATGCCGCGGTTGATGTAGTCGCCTGCCCATTTGCTGCCTTGGTTGACGGAGTTGGTGAGGGCGGCGAGGGCATCGTTCTGCTTGTCCAGCATCAGGTACACGAGTCCGAGTGCCGACCATGTGGCGGGGTTTTGGCTGTCGTACTTCGTGGCGTCGGTGAAGGCGTTGAGGGCGCAGAGGGTGTCGTTGCTGCGCATGCAGATAGAGCCTTTCTCGAACAGCAACTCGGCGGAGTGGGGTTCGCGTCCCAGCAGGTGGTCGATGTCCTGCAAGGCGCGGTCGTAGTGCTTTTCCTCGGCGAGGACATCGGCGCGAAGGACAAGATAGGTCTTGTTCTCGGGGGCGAAGATAAGTGCCTCGGAGAAGTCCTTTTCGGCTTTCTCCAACTGCCCCGTCTGACGATAGACATATCCGCGTGTGTAGTACGCCCCCGGTTGGAACGGATTGCGCTCGATGGCGGCGTTGCAGTCCTGCTCCGCACCCGTGTAGTCGCCCAACTGAATCTTGGCGATGGCACGCAGGAGGTAGGGCTCGCTGAGGTAGGGCTTGAGTTTGATGACCTGATTGAAGTACTGGATACTAAGCACATAGTCATCGAAGTACAGCGCGTTGCGCCCGATAGCAGTGATGCGGTCGGTGTTGAGTTGGGCGAAAGCCCCGTTGACAATGCACGACAAAGTGCAAAGTACGATAAAACCTATTTTAGAGAGACGTCTCACTATATATTACTTGCACCCTTGCTCGGGGTCGAACCATGCGGGTATGTCGAACTGCTCGGCGGTGTCGTAGCCCAGATTGGGGTCGGCATATACCTTCTGCATATAGAGCGAGAAGATGGGCAGTGCCATGTTCGCACCCTGTCCCAATGCCATGCGGTCGAAGTGAATGGAGCGGTCCTCGCCGCCGACCCATACGCCGCTTACCAATGAGGGTGTGAAGCCTACAAACCAACCATCGGAGTTGTTCTGGCTGGTACCGGTCTTGCCGCCCATGGGTGCTTTCAGTCCGTAGCGCAGGCGTGCCCGCACACCCGTGCCGTGGTCCATCACGTTGCGGAGCATGTATATCATCTTGTATGCGGTGGTCTCGCTGATAATCTCGTAGGTCTTGGGTGTGAAGGTAGCCAGCACGTTGCCGTTGTTGTCCTCGATGCGTGTCACGTAGAGCGGCTCCACGCGGATACCCTTGTTGGGGAAGGTGGTGTAGGCGTCCACCATCTCCTTGACGCTCACCTCACACGGTCCGAGACAGATACTGACTACGGGGTCCAATTGCCCTTCGATGCCGAACGAGCGCATGAGGCGCACCAGTTGTTCGGGCGTGTAGAGCGACATCAGGTAGGCGGTAATCCAGTTGCTGGACTGCTGCAAGCCCCAGTTGAGCGTCACCATCTGCCCTTGGTTCTTCACGTGTGTGTCGCGGGGTGTCCAGCGCACGCCGTTGCCGTCGATGAGGGTTACGGAGTCGTTGACGGTGCTGTCGCACGGCCACATGCCCTCGTCCATGGCCAGTGTATATAGGTACGGCTTTACGGTGGAGCCTATCTGACGCCGACCTGTGTTCACCATGTCGTATTGGAACTGCGAGAAATTAGGTCCGCCTACATACGCCTTGACGGCACCCGTGTGCGGGTCCATGGACATGAAGCCGCAGCGCAGGAAGTACTTGTTCCAGCGAATGGAGTCCATGGGCGTCATTGTGGTGTCAATCATACCGTTGTATGAGAACACGCGCATCTCTACGGGGGTGTTGAATGCCTCGCGTATCTCGGTCTCGGACTTGCCGTCTTTCTTCATAGTGCGGTAGCGGTCGGTCTGACGCATGGAGCGGTTCATGATGCCGTCTATCTCCTCGCGCGACAGGTCACGCGAGAAAGGGGCGTAACTCTTGCCTTTCTTTTCTTTGTAAAAGTCCTTCTGCAACGCCTGAATATGCTCATTCACAGCCTCTTCTGCGTACTGCTGCATGCGCGAATCGATGGTGGTGTAGATACGCAGTCCGTCCTGATACAGGTCATAAGGCATGCCGTCGGGCTTGTGGTTCTTGTTGCAGAAGCCGTACAGCGGGTTCTCTTTCCACTGGCGCAGGTCTATCTCGTACTGCTGTTTGTTCCATTCGGGGTAGTTGCTTGCCTTGGGTTGCTTGGCGGTCAGCACATTGCGCAGGTACTCACGGAAGTACGGTGCCAAGCCCTGCTTGTGGTCCACACTCTGATACTTGATTTCGATGGGCAACGCCTGCAGCGAGTCGCACACCTCGGGCGTGATGTAGTCGTACTTGCACATCTGTCCGAGCACGGTGTTGCGCCGTGCCAACGCCCTCTCCGGACGGCGGATAGGGTTGTAGAGTGCGGGGTTCTTACACAGCCCGACCAGCGTGGCTGCCTCTTCTATCTTCAGGTCGGCAGGCGTGGTGGAGAAGTACACTTGTGCCGCCGACTTCACGCCCACGGCGTTGTAGAGAAAGTCGAACTGGTTGAGGTACATCGTCAGTATCTCCTCTTTCGAGTAGAGCCGTTCCAACTTGGTGGCTATCACCCATTCTATAGGCTTTTGCAAGGCTCGCTCGAAGATATTGTTTGCCCGTGGCGACCATAGTTGCTTAGCCAACTGCTGTGTGATGGTACTGCCGCCGCCGGCACGGCCAAGCAACAGTATGGCGCGGGTCAGACCCTTTGCGTCCACGCCGGTGTGGCTGTAGAAACGGGCATCCTCGGTAGCAATCAGAGCCTCAATCATATAGGGAGATATCTGGTCGTAGGTCACGCCCACGCGGTTCTCCTTGCGGTAGAAGCGTCCCAACGACTGCATATCCGACGAGAATACCTCGGTGGCGAACTTGTTCTTCGGGTTCTGCAACTCGTCCAATGGCGGCAGATAGCCTAACCAACCCTTGGTTATCATCCAAAAGATGAGCACGATGAGCAGCATGCCGCCTGCAAATATACCCCAGAACCAACACAGGAATTTCTTCTTGAATGTCGGGCTGACGGAAGGTTTCTTGGTCTCTTTCTTCATATCAAGTCTTCGATTATTCTGTTTAATATATGGTACCCCTCGGTGGTTGCCACAAGGCGGTTGCCTTTCTGTAGCAGCAGTCCGCGCCGGAGGTAGGGTAGGGCTTTGGTTTCGTCCACGTCGCTGAGGGCGATGCCTTCCGATGTCCGCAAGCCCAGCATCACGCGCTCGGTGTGCCGTTGTTCGTCGGTCAGCGTCTCTTGTTCCCGCTGCAAATCGTGTGCCAAAGCACCTCGGATATACAGGTCTATGTCGCTCGGGTTCCAATAGCGGTGTACTCCGTCATAACTGTGTGCACCTGCTCCCAATCCGATATAAGGTGTGTCGTTCCAATAGTTGGAGTTGTGCCGTGAACGCCTGCCGGGACGGGCGAAGTTACTCACCTCATAATGCTCGTATCCCGCCTCGGTCAGTTGCTCTACGATATAGTCAAACATTAGGTTCTCTGTATCTTCGTCCACCTCTTTTATCTCGCCGCGCTCCAGCATCTGCGTCATCACCGTCCCCTCTTCGTAACTCAGGCAATAGGTGGATATATGCTCCACATCCAGCCGCAATAGTTCCTCCACATCGCTCTGCAGCACCTCCATTGCGTTTGTGGCTTCGCGTAACTTGCCATTCTTAATTCTTAATTCTTCATTCTCAATTATGACCGGCAGCCCGTACATCAAGTCCACCGATATATTCTCAAACCCTTCGTTACGTGCGATACTTACTGCTTCACGTGCCTGTGCTGCCGTGTGCCGCCTGCCTATCAGTTGCAGTGTATCGTTGTCAAGCGACTGAATACCAATGCTCAACCTGTTCACGCCCATAGCACGCCACGCCTTGGCTTTCTCGGGTGTGATGTCGCCCGGATTGGCTTCTATGGTAATCTCTTTGGCACGTCCCACGGGCAACACCTCCAGCAACCTCTGCATGTCTTCTATCTCCAGCAGACTCGGTGTCCCCCCACCAATATACATGGTTTCTATATCATTGCCCATTGCGCCTTGTGCCTTATACATTGCCCATTCCTCCAACACCGCATCCACATATTCCCCTCTACGCCCCTGCAGCGTAGTCGAATAGAAGTCGCAGTACTTACAGCGACTCTTACAAAACGGAATATGTACATACACTCCTGCCAATGCCAATTGGTATTTAGTCCGCAAATGTACCACTTTTTTTTTATATATGCAAATACTCTTTTTACTTTGTCTGAAAATGTACGATTGTTAAGATGGACGGTGTTATATCTGTAGCATATCAGTAAGAAAAAATTCGTTACCACCTCGTTAGGAAAGCGTTACCACCTCGTTACCACCTCGCTACCGCAAAAAAGTGTCATTTTTTAAGATTGTACACTACCCACAACTCACAACATTCGCTATGCTGCAGACACGACAAATCTTCCATCTCCGTCGCTGCTTCTTGCCTTGTCTTATAGGGCTCTTGTTTTGAAAAATGCGCTGCGGAGTTGTGTATATTAGAAAAAAATAGTAATTTTGCGCGTTATAAGCGGGTTGCCGTTGTATTTTTGCTTTGCTGTTGTACGCACACGGATAATGTACAAAGAAAGCACTCCGACGGCAACCAAAGCAGAAATGTAGAAAAGTAATAAATAAATCTAATGAATGTAATGAAACGCACATTAGTACTGACAGTTTGTTTGTCCCTCTATGCTGCTCTGTGGGCAGCATCCACTACTCCTGCCGCAGGAATCCCTGCATATTACGCTGCCGTGGACGGTAAAAAAGGCAAGAGTCTGTTCGACCAAGTACATACGATAGCCAAACTGGGCTATCATTCTATCGGGTATGACAACCTCAACTCCGCAGCATATCCGCAAACCGATGTTCGTGCAGACGGTTCGGTATGGGATATGTACAGCAACTGCGACTTCTCGCTCACCAAAGACAAGTGCGGCGAATACAAGACAGAGTGCGACTGCTACAACAAGGAGCACTCTATTCCTAAGTCATGGTACGGCGGCAAGAAAACAGGACCGGGCTGCGATGTCTTTCACCTTGTGCCGACCGACGGCAAAGTCAATGGTATGCGCAGCAACTACCCTTATGGAGAAGTGGGCACCGCTTCCTACACCTCGAACAACGGCAGCAAGTTAGGCTCGTCGAAGACCATCACTGTCACAGGAAAGACCATTGCTGGAGACAAAGGTATTACCGCCACTTGTTCCGACAAAGTGTTTGAACCAATTGATGAGTACAAGGGTGATTTTGCACGTGCTTACTTCGGCACGATGATAAAGTGGGCAGGAGACCACAGCGCATTTACGGAGGGCAACGGCGGCTCCATATTCAGTGGCAATTATACGGCTTCCGGTAACTTCGGACTGACGAAATACGGTGTGGCATTGCTGCTCAAGTGGCACAGACAAGACCCCGTATCGCAAAAGGAGATAGACCGTAACAACGGTATTCAAGCCACTCAAGGCAACCGCAACCCCTTTATTGATTACCCCTATCTGGCAGAGTATATATGGGGTGTACACGCAGGCGAGGCGGTGGATATCGACCAACTCGTCCACTCGCAAGACGAGCGTTTCATTCCGGGTGAGAGCGATGGCAGTTACACTATTACTACACCCACACTCACAGCAAGTACCTCGGAGGTGTCTTTCGCAGGTGTTGCGCAAGGTCAGACCGCTACGCAGACATTCACTCTGCGCGGTGCACGACTGACAGGCGACATCACCATCACTCTGGCAGGCACCAATGCAGAGGCATTTACGGTTTCGCCTGCTATCATTACTGCTGCAAATGCCAATGGTATAAACACCATAACCGTTACCTATATGCCACAGCAGGACGGTTCTCACCAAGCCGCACTCACGATTGCTACAGCAGAAGTGGAGACGCAGACCATTAACCTCTATGGCACGTGCAACAAGGCATGCACCATCACATGGCTTGTGGACGGCTCCGCATACACACTGGGTGACCCGACAACCACTGTGGCAATAGGTGCAAGGGCGCAAGTGTTGCCTACAGCACCTGAGTCGTGCAGCGAGGAGAGCGAGACATTCGTCGGCTGGAGTGAACAACCTATCACCACCCCGCAAGACGAGACTCCTGCAGACCTGTTCTCGGACGCAGAAGACGCACCAATGGTTAACCACGATGTTGCCTACTATGCAGTGTTTGCACACCTTGGTCAAACCGGTAGCGCAACCCCCGAAACACTCACACTCACCCAAAGCAATACCACTGGTTGGATGCTGCAGAGTGTTGTTGAGGCGCGTGGTTATTGGGTATTGGTATCCGATTCCTACATCGAATCGCCGGAAGTGGACCTCAGCGGGCTGCAGTCCATCACTATTCACATGCGTACCTATGGAGGAACTTCATACAACACCGTGAACATCACGTGTGCTGCACAGACTTTGGGCTCTCTGAAGGCAAAGGACAAAAATATGGCAGACTATATGTGGAAACCTTCTACCACTCTGTCGGGGACAGGTACACTTCGCTTCTCCAGTACAACAACTACGGATAAAAACGGACCTGGCATAGAGACCATCACCATTGTATCAAAGGGGCAGCAATACGTCTACTCACGTTTCATTACAGAGTGCACCAACACTCCGACAGAGAACATTACCGAGGATAAATCGCAGCAGACAACCGTCAAAGTGATTCGCAACGGGCTGTTGTTGATATACGTTGATGGTCTATACTACAACATTTTCGGTCAGATTGTGACAGAATAACTATGGATATAGTAAACGAAATACGCAGGCTCTGCACCGAGAAGAACGCCATTATCATGGCGCACTACTACCAACGCCCTGAGATACAGGACGTGGCAGACTTCATAGGCGACTCGCTGGCACTGGCACAGCAGGCAGCCAAGACCAACGCTGACATCATAGTGATGTGCGGTGTGCATTTTATGGCGGAGACGGCAAAAATCCTTTGCCCCGACAAGAAAGTGCTAATCCCCGAACCAAAGGCAGGCTGCTCGTTGGCGGACAGTTGTCGTGCGCAGGACTTGCAGGCCTGGAAGGAGCAACATCCGGATTATCAGGTAGTGTCGTATGTGAATACGAGTGCGGCGGTAAAGGCTCTTACCGATGTGGTGGTAACCAGCAGCAATGCGCTGAAGATAGTGAACCAGTTGCCCGCAGATGCCAAGATACTCTTTGGTCCCGACCAGAATCTGGGTAACTACATCAACTCGCTGACAGGGCGGCACATGGAATTGTGGCAGGGCGCCTGCCACGTGCACTCGCGCTTCTCTGCAGAGGCATTGCTGCAACTCAAGCAGCAGCACCCCAATGCCAAAGTACTGGCACACCCCGAGTGCAAGCAGGTGATACTCAACCTGTCCGATGTAATAGGTTCCACGCAAGCCTTATTGAACTACGTGCGCGCACACGAGGACGAGAAGCAGTTTATCATTGCCACGGAGAGCGGAATCCTGCATGAGATGCGCAAGGCGTGTCCCGATGTGGAGTTCCTGCCTGTACCGCCGGAGGTAACCGAGGGCGTGGGCTGCAGTTGCAACGAGTGCGAGTATATGCGTATGAACACGCTCGAGAAACTATATGCTTGTCTGCGCGATGAGAGCAACGAAGTGTTTGTAGCGCAAGACATTGCGGAAAAAGCCGTCTTACCCATACGTAAGATGTTGGAAATGAGCAAATAATAAATTATCCAATATAAATCAATTTAATCATGGCAGAAGAAAAATTGAATTTGTTGGCAGATTTTCCCGCCGTCTCTACCAAAGAGTGGAAGGACAAAATCATCGCTGACTTGAAGGGTGCCGATTTCGACAAGAAACTCGTTTGGCGCACCCCGGAAGGCTTCAACGTGCAGCCTTTCTATCGTCAAGAGGACCTCAAAGGACTCAAGACCACCGTTTCGGCACCCGGGCAGTTCCCCTATGTGCGCGGAACGAAAACCAACAACGAGTGGGCTATCCGCCAAAACATCTGCGCTTGCAAGAACGCACGCAAAGCCAATGCAAAAGCACTTGAGGTGCTCAACAAGGGTATCACCTCATTGGGCTTCTGCTTGGACGCAGAGAAACTGAACTATCACTTTATCAAGGTGTTGCTCGATGGTATCAAGGCAGACGCCATTGCTATCAACTTCAGTATCTGTCCTTGTGCGGCTCCTGAGTTGGCAGGTATCCTCGTGCGCTACTACGGACGTTCGGGCTATGACTTCAAGAAAGTGGTAGGCAGTATCAACGTGGACCCGATGAAGCAGATGCTCATCAAGGGCAAACCTCTCACCCGTGAGCAGGTGACGGAGAAGATTGTGGCTACCGTCAAGGCTGCCAAGTCGCTGCCCAACTACCGCGTAGTGGGTGTCAACTCCGTGGTTCTCAACAACTCGGGTGCTTACTGTGCACAGGAGTTGGCGTACGCACTGGCTTGGGGTGCCGACTATATGACTATGCTCACCGAAGCAGGTGTTCCCAACTACCAGGCAGCACGTGCGATACGCTTCAATATGGGTATCGGCGGCAACTACTTTATGGAGATTGCCAAGTTCCGTGCCGCACGTATGTTGTGGGCAAAGATTGTAGAGGCATACAAGGCTCCTACCTTCACCACCGCCCTCAAAGAGGCTGCCAAGATGAATGTCAGCGCAGAGACCAGCCGTTTCAATATGACTATCTTCGATGCATACGTCAATCTGTTGCGTTCGCAGACCGAGACTATGTCTGCAGCCCTTGCCGGTGTGGACGAGATTGTGGTTACTCCGTTTGATGTTACTTACGAGCAACCGACAGACTTTGCAGAGCGTATAGCCCGCAACCAGCAGTTGCTGCTCAAAGAGGAGTCGCATTTCGACAAGGTGGTTGACCCCGCTGCAGGTTCCTACTATCTGGAGAACCTCACCCACGCTATCGCAACCGAGGCTTGGAAGCAGTTCCTCGCTATCCAGGAGCAGGGCGGTATGTACGAGATGATAGCCGCCGACAAGGTACAGGCCGATATGCAGGCTAACCTCACCAAGCGTCTCGGCGATGTGGCTAAGCGCAAAGAGATACTGCTTGGCTCGAACCAATATCCTAACTTCAACGAGAAGGCTGCCAAGAAAATCAAGACAACCGGTTGTGGTTGCGGTTGCGGCACTTGCTCGACCAAGCCCGAAGGTGCATTGGCTACACTGCCTGTGGCTCGTGCTGCAGAGGAGTTTGAGGCACTGCGTCTTGAGACCGAAGGTGCCAAGAAACAACCCGTGGCATTTATGCTTACCATTGGCAACCTTGCTATGCGTATTGCACGTGCACAGTTCTCGTGCAACTTCCTGGCTTGCGCAGGCTACAAAGTGATAGACAACAACGGTTTTGCTACTGTGGCTGACGGTATCAAGGCAGCCCGCAAGGCCAAAGCAGATATCATCGTGCTCTGCTCCAGCGATGACGAGTACGCCACCTACGCTCCCGAGGCATGGAAGAAACTGCAAGGTGCCAAGGAACTCTTCATCGTGGCAGGCGCACCTGCTTGCATGGAGGACTTGAAAGCATTGGGTATTACCAACTTTATCAATGTCCGCAGCAACGTCCTCGAGACTCTTAAATCATTTAATGCACAATTGTTGAACAAATAAAAACGGGACCTTTTAATTGAACGGACACCTATCGGTGTATTATCACAAATTAATCATAAAAGGTGTTTACACAGATATTTACTCCTTAAAGTCAACAAACGATAATGAGATTGGATTCTTACGCACAGCAAGTTTACCGAATAGTGGGTGCCGCTATGGATGTTCATAAAGAATTGCATAGCGGACTGCTTGAGCCTGTTTATAATGAGGCTTTATGCGTGGAACTTGCAAGGCATAACATTGAATTTCAATCAGAGCAGGAACTTCCTGTTTATTATAAAGGGGAGCAACTGCAAAAACATTATCGGATGGATATTGTTTGTGGTGATATTATATTGGAATTGAAGGCTGTCAGTGAACTTTTAGCGGAACATCGCGCTCAATTGTTCAACTATCTCCGATTAACCAAGAAACCCATAGGGTTGTTGATTAATTTTGGAGAAAGCAGTTTGCATGTTGAGCGTTATTATTTCGCGGAAGATAGCAATACGATATCATTGTTTCATGTTAATCGTATAGGAAATCAATTACTGACAGACATATAATTTATGAATAATCAATGACAATACGACGAAGTCGTCCGTTTATAAAAAGTACAACTCATAAAAAAGTACAATTATGAAGCCTAATTTTAGTGAAATAGACATTAATAAGGTTCCTACTTCGCATGTAGAAGGAGCCAATGAAGCCAATTGGCAGACGCCTGAACTCATCGACGTGAAGCCAATCTACACCAAAGAGGACCTCGAAGGTATGGAGCACCTGAACTATGCTTCGGGTATTCCGCCATTCCTGCGTGGTCCGTACAGTGCGATGTATCCTTTGCGTCCTTGGACCATCCGCCAGTATGCAGGTTTCTCGACGGCAGAGGAGTCCAACGCTTTCTATCGCCGCAACCTTGCCAGTGGTCAGAAGGGTCTGTCTGTGGCTTTCGACCTTCCTACGCACCGCGGATATAACGCAGACAATATGCGTGTTGTCGGTGATGTGGGTAAAGCCGGTGTAAGTATCTGCTCGCTGGAGGATATGAAAGTGCTGTTCGCAGGTATTCCATTGAACAAGATGTCCGTGTCCATGACGATGAACGGTGCCGTGCTGCCTATCCT
>CAKVBV010000054.1 GCA_934725535.1 uncultured Bacteroidales bacterium
ATAACGCCGATAAACAAAGGCTACAAGAGACTTTTTAGGTACAAAAAATGTCTATTACTACCTTACTACCCCTATTTCAGGTACAAGAAATGTCTATTAGTCCCAAAAAACAGATGAATCATACAATTTGCATAATCAAAATAAAATATGTAACTTTGCAGGCAGTTGGAGTGGGGCATATAAGATATGCATAAATGCCACTCCATCTTGTTTGTGTTTGTATGTTGAGTTTATTGCTGATATTGTCTGTACTGACCACGCACCCGACTACGCGCGATGCGAATGTGGGTGTGCTGATATATGATTACCGGACGGGAGATACGATAGATGCGTACCGTGAAAATTGCGTGATTCCGCCGGCATCGACGATGAAGATATTGACTACTGCCACGGCAGTAGATATGTTGGGGCGGGAGTTTCGCTTTCAGACTCCCGTTACCTACACGGGGCATATCCAAGATGGTGTGCTATATGGCGACCTGTATATCGAGGGACGTGGCGACCCGACCTTTGGTTCGCGCTATGTGGGTAGCAGGGCGTTCCTCTATAAATGGGTAAGGCAAATGCGTGACGCCGGCATCAAACGTATTACGGGTTCCGTGATTGCCGACGCATCATACTTTGATGCCGACGCACTGAACCCCGCATGGTTGTGGGAAGATGCAGGTAACTATTATGCACCCGGCATATTTGCTTTGTCGTACCTCGACAATACGATGAACATTATACTCCGAAGCGGTCCTGTAGGGAGCATAGCAGAAGTGCTGAACACCACGCCCAACGTGCCGGATATGGAGTTTGAGAACCATATTCGCTGCACCCATATATCCTACGACGGTGCCTTTGTACACGGTGTACCGTATAGCAACCGCAGGTACCTAGTGGGAAGTGTACCATCTAACAGGCAGACTTTCGGAGTGATGGGCGACCTGCCCAATCCGCCGTTGACGCTGGCACGTGACTTTACGACTATACTGCGCTCAAGCGGAATATATGTAGAAGGTGAGGCTTCGTATATCAGTGAGGCTCCTGTGGGTGGGGCAATGCGCAACATACTGTTCATAAACGAAAGCGAGGACTTGGCTGCCATTATCGAGCACACCAACCACAAGTCGGACAACCTGTATGCGGAGATGCTGTTCCGCACGTTGGGCGTACGCTATGGCATACCGTGCACCATTCATAACGCATCGGATTTTATTCGCGAGTACTGGCGCAACCGTGGCGTGAGCCTGCGTACTGCCAAGATATTGGATGGCTGTGGCTTGGCACCGCAGGACGCAATATCACCCGCACAGTTCGTACAGATATTGCGGTACATGTACGGTTCGCATGAGCGGGAAGCGTTTGTGGAGTCTCTTCCCCGTAGCGGAGAGAGCGGGACGCTGCAGTCGTTCCTTGCGGGAACAGCCTTGCACGGGTGCGTATGCGCCAAGAGCGGCACTATCGGTGGTACCAAAAACTATGCAGGATATATCTTTCTGCCTGACGGCAGAGTGTGGGTATTTGCCGTGATGGTGAACAGTGCCAACGCGAAACCCAAGCAGATACAACGTGTGATAGAACAATACCTGTTGGATGTATATAAGGCAAACAAATAGTACTTCAACGCTGTTGCGGGAGCAATACTCGGACACGTTGCCCAACCTTTACACCATTCGGACGGACTACCAGTCGGCAGGTCGCGGGCAGGCAGGCAACAGTTGGGAGAGTGAGGACGGCAAGAACTTGCTGTTCTCCAGTCTGTTGCGGTGCAGTGTATCGGCAAGTGAGCAGTTCTATCTGACCATGCTGGTATCAGTGGCAATGGTGGATATGCTGGCGCAATACTTGCCCAAAGAGGGGCTGCGTATCAAATGGCCGAATGACATCTATTATGGCGACAGGAAACTGTCAGGCATATTGGTGGAGAACACCTTGATGGGAGGGCGTGTAGCCTATTCTATTGTCGGCATAGGACTGAATGTAAATCAGCAGGAGTTTCACAGCAAAGCACCTAATCCTGTCTCTATGCAGCAGATAACAGGGCAGGAATATGATGTACAAATGCTGTTGGAAGACTATCTGAAGGTGTTGGAATACCGGATGAATGTACCATCGCAAGTGCTGAAAGCGGCATATATGGGGCATTTGTATCGTAGAGTAGGGTGGTATCCTTATGTGGAACGCGAGGTCAGTGTGGCTCCCACAGTCATTGCCCATGCTGATGACCCGTTGGTGCACCCCTTTCTTGCCGAGTTTGTGAGCATTACACCTAACGGAGAGTTGGTACTCCGCACGAAACAGGGAGATATGAAAACGTATCATTTCAAACAAATACGATATATTATTGACTTATGAAACGCTTGACACTTGGTATTTTGCTTGTTTCTCTTATCAGTCTTGCTTCCTATGCACAACAGGTGATGTATGTATGGGAGGGTGGACAACGCACACCTTTCAGCATTGAAAGTGTGGATAGCATCACATTCGTTGATACTACTGCAACCGTTGTCACACGTCCTGATGATACCAAACGTAACCTGACCTATCTGTTTGATATCGAATCCGTGCCTGAAGTATGTATCACGCTTACCGCACGCGATTGGAATACGTACCTTGGTAATTTTGACAAGTGGGAGCACAATGGGCTGTATGTGCCGGCACAATTCACTTTCTCCAAAGACGGATTCACATACCACCGCGATAGTGTAGGGCTGCGTCCTCGGGGAAATACCTCACGCCGCCGCCCTGAAGGGAATAATGGTGATATGCACCACGACGGAGCACAGTGGCATCATGCCCATTTCGGGGTGAAGTTTACGGAATATACTACAGGTGAACGCTTCTTCGGGTGCGACAGACTGATACTGAAATGGCACAAAGATGACGCTGCTTATTGCCGCGAGATATTCTGCTATGACCTGTTTCACCGCTTTGGGGTGTGGTCTGCACCGCATGCATCCTACTGCCGTTTCTCTATACGTATCGAGGGGGATGCCAAGCCTGTATATATGGGTGTTTATGAACTGATAGAAAACCCTCGTAAGGGTTGGCTGGATGATCGTCTCAAGGAAGGCTATATCCCTGACAAGAAGGGGAATATGTGGAAGGCATCATGGGGGGCAGACCTCAGTAATGCAGATACTGCCCGCATGGGAATATCCGATGATTACGGGTTGGTAAACCCTGTATATGACCTGAAAACCAATAAGACCAAACTGACATCAGCACAATTGGAACTGCGTGATTTCATCCAAGAGATGACCGTATTGCCTTCAGGTAGTGATACGTTGAAGAACTGGTTGTTGCAGCACGTGGATATTGACCTCTTCCTTCGTGCCTACGCAGTGAATGTGATGGTGGGTATGTGGGACGACTATTGGTGCAACCAAAACAACTACCTCTTTTACTTTGACTCCAAGCACCGCTTCTATTTTATTCCTTTCGACTATGACAACACATTAGGCACAGGGACCAATGACTTTGGCAATCCGGGTACAAAGGATATGCTCAACTGGGGTAGCCGCGGCGGAGACCGCATACTAATGCGCAAAGTGCTGTCCATAAAGGAGTTTGAAGACACCTACAAACAATACATCAAGACCATTGCCACCGACCCTAACTTGATGCAACCCGCCGCAGCCAAGCAGCGTATCAGGCACTTCCAGTCGCTGGTTCGTGATTACATCAGCAATGACACAGGCGAGGATATGACTATCATCGACAAGCCTGCATCGTGGGGCAGTTTCGGCAACTACCGCTTGCTTAGTGGCAGTGTGGGAGATGGTCAGTCGAAGGAGACTAACTACTTTGATACAAAAGTAAACGCAATAAACTGGTAAAAAAACTTATACATAATCCAATATGAACACCATTATTATCACAGGCGGTGCCGGCTTTATCGGCAGCCACGTAGTTCGATTATTTGTGAACAAGTACCCCGAGTATCGCATTATCAATGTGGATAAACTGACGTACGCGGGCAATCTGGCTAACCTTAAGGACATAGAGGACAAGCCTAATTACCGCTTTGTAAAAGCCGACATCTGCGATTTTGACACTATCTATGCCCTTATGCAGGAGGAACACGTAACGGGTGTTATTCACTTGGCAGCAGAGAGCCATGTGGACCGCTCTATCAAAGACCCGTTTACCTTTGCCAAGACCAATGTACTCGGTACATTGTCCATGCTTCAGGCGGCTAAACTCTACTGGGAGTCGCTACCGGAGAAGTATGAGGGGAAGCGTTTCTACCATATCTCTACCGACGAGGTGTACGGAGCATTGCAACTCACACACCCCGAGGGACTTCCGTCACCGTTTAGCACCAAGGCTTCGTCCATTGACCATGCCACCTACGGGGAGGAGTTCTTCACCGAGACCACCAAGTACAACCCGCACAGCCCCTATTCGGCATCCAAGGCATCGTCCGACCACTTCGTGCGTGCATTCCACGACACCTACGGTATGCCGACGATAGTAACCAACTGCTCCAACAACTACGGTCCGTATCAGTTCCCCGAAAAACTGATTCCGCTCTTTATCAACAATATACGTCATCGTAAGCCGCTGCCTGTATATGGCAAGGGTGAGAACGTGCGCGACTGGCTGTATGTAGAAGACCATGCCCGTGCCATTGACTTGATATTCCACAAAGGTACTATTGCCGACACCTATAATATCGGTGGCTTCAACGAGTGGAAGAACATTGACATTATCAAGGTGGTTATCAATACCGTGGACCGTCTGCTCGGGCGCAAGGAGGGGGAGGATATGGACCTTATCACCTTCGTCACCGACCGTGCAGGACATGATATGCGCTATGCCATTGACTCCCGCAAGTTGCAGCGTGAATTGGGTTGGGAACCGTCATTGCAGTTTGAAGAGGGTATTGAGAAGACCGTCCGTTGGTACTTGGACAACCAAGAGTGGATGGACAACATCACCTCGGGCGAGTACGAGAAGTACTACGAATCGATGTACGCCAACCGATAGACGCTTACTATCCACCCGCTATCCACTCGTTATCCTCCCGTTATCCTCCCGTAGAATGCCTTTTCTGTTTTCGGTGGAAAATGAGCGGAAACGGGACCGATAAGAAGATAACAATAACCCCATTTGAAAAGATGAAACGCCTATATGGAACGTTAGTGCTGTTGTGGTTGGTATTGGCAGTTTATGCTGCCGGATATACGCCGCAGGCCGTCCCTAATCCCAAACATAGCGGACAAGAGAACTATGTATGCAATCCGAATGGCATCATAACACAAGACGATGTGCAATATCTGAACCGGTGCGCTGCCGAATTGGAGACAAGTACAGGTGTGGAGTTGTGCGTGGTAGCGATAGATAATATCGGTGAGTATGATGCGTTTGATTTCAGTTATGAGTTGTTTCAACGCTGGGGAATAGGGAAAGAGGGAAAGAATACCGGTGTGCTGCTGATTCTTGTGCTTGACTCGCGCGACATACGTATCATGACAGGCGGCGGGATTGAAGGAGTGTTGACAGACGCAGTGTGTCATCGTATTATTTATGACGATATGATGCCGGCATTGAAAGAAGGGGACTATTCCGGCGGATTGTGCATAGGTGCGTTGCGGATATATGAGTTATGCACCCACGGAGAGGCTCCTGAGGAACTGCGCAATGCATCATCAGTAACCAATCGCTACGGGTATGCAGAGAATGACAGCGCATCGGACGGGTGGGGTATAATACTGGCAGTATCGTTGGGCGTATGTCTGCTGTGTGTGGCGTTGCCATTGTGGATAGAGCGTCATCGCAGATGCCCCAAATGCGGCAAACGCACAATGAGCAAGACCTCGTCGAAAGTGGTTTCTGCCGCCACTTACCGCCAGTCGGGTATAGGCATTAACATCTATCGTTGTCGTCATTGCGGCAATGTGATGGAAAAGACGTTTGTTATTCCCAAGAAGACACGCACTTATATGACCCGCGGAGGGAATATGGGTGGCGGTTTCGGTGGCGGTGGCTTCTCAGGAGGAAGTTTTGGTGGGGGAAGTACGTTTGGCGGCGGTGCCGGTGGAAGATTTTAGTGGAATAATCATTAATAACAGGTAAGAAATATGAAGAAAGCATTACCATGGATTGTGGTACTTGGTGTACTGGCAATCATTGTTCTGTGGGGCGTGGGTCGCTATAATGCGATGGTGTCCGCAGAAGAGAACGTAGAGACCGCATGGTCGCAAGTAGAGAATCAGTATCAACGTCGTAGCGACCTGATACCCAACCTTGTGGAGACTGTGAAAGGTTATGCTGCCCATGAGAGTGAGACGCTGGAGGGCGTGATGGCTGCTCGTGCACGTGCTACACAAGTAGTGATAGACCCCGCTAATGCTACGGCGGAACAGTTGACGGCTTATCAGAATGCGCAAGGCGAACTGACGCAGGCTTTGGGACGATTGCTGGCTGTGGCAGAGAACTACCCCAACTTGAAAGCCAATGAGAATTTCCTGTCATTGCAATCACAATTGGAAGGCACAGAGAACCGTATTGCAGTAGCACGTAACAATTTCAATGAAGTGGCGCGTGCTTACAACACATTGATTCGCCGTTTCCCGACCAATATCATCGCAAGTATGTTCGGGTTTGACAAGAAACCTTACTTTGAAGCACAGGCAGGTGCCGAAGTGGCTCCCCAAGTGAAATTCTAAAAGGGTTGTAGAGACTTAAAGCCCCATACTATGTAGTCTTTTGAATACAATAGTATGGGGCTTTTATTTAGTGTAGTATCTTGTATATCAGTTCCTTCCATAGGTCTTCATCCTTGGCGGAAGGGTTGTTGATGCCTTTCAGCCTTGCATCTGTATCACGGAAATAACCGATGATAGCAAATGTCTTGCCTGCCGAATACCTCCTTGCTGCTGCCGCAAAGTCTTTTGCAAAGAACGGTGACACACCCAAGGCTGATGCCACTGCACGTTCACTCTTGTCGGGTAGATAGTGGTATATCATCAGGTTAGCAAAGAAACCGTACAGGATACCCAATTCCTTTACCATAGGGTGCTCTTTGGACGTGGCAAAGTACTGTGTGATACGGCTGGCTTTCACCACATCGCCTTTGATGAGCGCGTCTTGCAACTCAAAGATATTGAAGTCCTTGGATATTCCTATATTCCTTTCCACAAGGGCGGCGTCTATCACCCGTACCCCTTCGGGACGTCCGTCAATCAGTTTCTGAAGAGCACCCACAATCTGTGTGAGGTCAGTCCCTATGCTGTCTGCCAGTATCTTGGTCACACGCTCATCTATCTGCACACCGTCACCATGGGCACGCAATTCCTCATTCTTTTGCGTCACATAGTCACGTATCCACTTCTCCACTTGGTAGTCACGCAGACGATCTGACTGCATCATCACTCCGCCATACTTTTCCCAATTCTTGAAGAGTGTCAGACGCTTGTCGGGCGTACCGTATTTGTAGCAGAACACAAGGATAGTCGAGGGTTGCGGGTGCTCCATATACAACCCCAATGCCTCCCATTTCTTAATCTGTTGCGCCTCCTTCACGATGATGACCTTATACCCTCCCATCATGGCAAAACCGCGTGCCGCACTCACCACAGGTGCCACATCTGCCCCTGCAAGGTCCTTGCCATAGAGGATAGTCTGGTCAAACTCTCGGGCCATCTCATCCAGCACATGCGTCTCAATATAGTCCGACACCTTATTTATATAATAAGGCTCCTCACCGCACAGCATATAAGCAGGTGCATACTGCCCCTTGCGGAGCCCGACCATCACTTCTTCGTACTTTGCCATCACTTCCAAAACGCTATCTGGTTAGGGTCTTTGCTGTCCCTGTCAAGGTGCTCCCTGATACGCCCTTTGCCATAACGGAACAGCATAAAACAGAACACATAGAACGACAACAGCAGTATCGTACTGAACACCGTGTGCATATTCACCATAAACAGAATGGAATCATACACCCCGTGAAACAGCACAGGCACCCAGAAGATACGGCTCTTCTTGCGCCACGACATATCTCCGAAGTAAACCATGGAGTACATATATCCCATTGCCACAGCGAACATAAAATGCCCCGGTACGGCAAACATAGCACGCCCTACTGCCACAGACTGCCATTCATTGATATTGCTCAGCAGATACAGGATATTCTCCGTACCTGCAAAACCCATACCCACACACACGGCATACACTATACCGTCAAACCGCTCATCAAAATAGCGGTTATTACGCAGCAACAACCACAGCATCAGCAACTTGGACAGTTCCTCAGGCATTGCCGCACCTATAAAAGCGTTCCATGCTGCCTGCCCGAAAGTAACAGGGTGCTCAAACGTCCAACCGAATATCTGCAACCCGCTCTCCAATATATATGCTATCCCTGCCGACACCACACCCAGGGCTACTCCTTTGAGTATCTGGGATATAGGTTCCCTTTGATAGCGGTCACGCAACCAAATATAAATGACCAGCAGAAATGCGGGCAATATGGCTGCAAAAATGATGGTGTACATAGTGAAAAAATTGCTGATTAGTCCGTGAGTTGTTCGGCAAAGGTCTCCGCTTCGCTCAGTTGATTGATTTTACCTACGTCCATCATACGGTAATTGTCTGGCACATAAGCACGCAGTATGGCGCGTTGCGTGAGTGTGAGATACAAGTCTATGAGCGAGAACTTGTCGCCTTTCCGGCTGCATACTTCGTCCATGGCATCGAATATGCTCGGGCTGAGCAGTTGCATACCGGAGAATGCCAAATGCTTCATCTTTTTGGCGTCTTCCATAGACAGACACGTGGGGCGCACATCACCCGTAGCGATATTCGTCCATCCTTTCAGGCGGTCGTCTTGATTGAAGAGCAAATAACGCTGTGTATCGCGCGGACTAACCACCAGCAACCCCATATCCGTGTCCCTAAATGCACTGATGAACTTATGCAAACAGATATTGGACAGGATATCCACGTTGCATACCAAGACCGGTTCTTGTGGTGAGGTGGTAGGAAAAGCCTCCAACAGAGGTCTTGCTTTGCGCAATCCACCGCCTGTGTCCAATAGTGCGTCGCGCTCGTCACTCACGCGGATACTGCACCCGAAATTGTCATTATCCCGCAGATAGTCAATGATTTGGTCAGGGAAATGGTGCACGTTAACCACTATGTCACAGATACCGGCAGCACGCAGTTTCTCTATCTGCCATTGTAGCAGCGTCTTACCCGCCAGTGGCACCAATGCTTTGGGCATAGTATCGGTGAGTGGTTTGAGGCGTGTACCCAGCCCCGCGGCAAAAATCATGGCTCTCATAGTACGTGAGAGGGCATTTTATGCTTCTTCCACATTCACTTCTTCCACAGCCTGTTCGGCATCATCGTCCACGATTTTCTCTGCTTTCAAGTCCTCGTAGAAATGCGCAACGGCAACATATTGGTAAGGCATAATCCACAGATAACCAATACATAATGTAATGATACCCAAGAGATACCAGCCGATGAAACTCATATCAAGTACAAACAGGTTCCATTTTTGCCCTTTCATCATCTGGCGGCTGGTCTTGAGAGCGTCCTTGATTGACATCTCAGGATAGTCGTTCAACAAGAACGGAACCATACGGTAAGCATAGGATAGGATAACAGCACCAATGCCCAAAGTGACTAATCCGAGTAACGATTCCAAGAACATAACTACCACACCAGCAGTCAGATATGACAGATAGCCGCCTTTCAGATTGCCCCACATATTCGATGTCATGGATTGCCCGTTGCCGCGAACCATTTGCAAGCAGGCATTGAGCAAAGCATAGGACAGCGGCGCGACAATCAGTACAGACAACACAACACACAAGCCATTCAGCGATTCCGTCCACCATGAAGTGGCAGTCATGGTACCATAGAGAGAGCAGTAACTCGAATGTATGCTGCTTGGAATGCCCGGTGTATAGCATACCATAGCCGCAACAAAATAAATGAACGTTGCCGTCGCAGCATTCCCCCAACGACCTTGAAGGCTTTCCCGTGCCAATGCACGATAAGAAGAAGATGTTTGCATAGTCAATAATGATTTATTTGCCTGCAAAGTTACATATTTTATTTTGATTATGCAAATGGTATGATTTATCTGCTTTCTGTGCAAAAGCGTGTCATCCACTCGCTATCCACCCGTTATCCACTCGTTAATCACATACTAATCTCATACTAATCACATACTAATCACATACTAATCTCATACAGTTAGCACGATATTGAGTCGATAAGA
The DNA here is from genome assembly GCA_934725535.1 of uncultured Bacteroidales bacterium. GTDB lineage: Bacteria > Bacteroidota > Bacteroidia > Bacteroidales > Paludibacteraceae > Colicola. The sequence continues at coordinate 10,226 of CAKVBV010000054.1, forward strand.
AACAGGGGCGGATTATGAAAGGATAATGAAAAGATTATGGGAAGCGGCACTTGTTATGTAAAAAATGACAATAATTTGTATGAGTGCCGTTTTTTTGTTATCTTTGCAAACTTTTGTGCGGTTTGTATCTGAAAGGGAACTGAGTGCACATGTAGGCAGAATGAAAGTATAATAAAAAAGAACGGAGTGCAGATGAAGCGTGTGAGGAATAAGATGATGGCAGCATTTAATGCGTTGCTGACGATGGTGCTGGCGTTTTTCGGCTGCGAAGGCGGCGGGATAGAATGTCTGTATGGGTCGCCGTATACCATGTACAAGTATGCAGGGAGCGTGACCAATGAACAGAAAGAGCCTTTGAAAGGCGTGCAAGTGAGTATCAAAGCACCTAAGTACGACAATAGGAAGATGAACTATGAGCCCATATTCACTCGTGAAGATGGTCAGTTTAGCGGTGTGATTAGGTATGAACCATCCTCGGTAGATACTTTGAATGTGGTGTTTACGGATACCGCGCAGGTGTACCGAGAGGACTCTACACAGGTGGTAGTGAAATGGGAAAAGAGCAGGGAAGAATGGTGCGCGGGTGAGTGTGAGTTTGAGGTGAATATGCAATTGAAAAAGAGTACGGAGGATAAGGAATGAAGATGATTAGATTACGGGTATTGGCACGGGTGAATGTGCTGTTGGGGGCAGTGTTGGCATTGTTCGGGTGCGGAAGCAAACGGGCAGTGGCTGTGGAGAATCAGGTTGTCTGCCTGTATGGGGTACCTACCGCCACCTACAAGGTATCGGGGACGGTAACCAACGAAAAGCATAAGCCATTGCAAGATGTACAGGTGGTGGTGAAAGGCTACAAGAATTACCCTATCACCGACACCCTTCGCACAGACCGCAAGGGACGATACGCGGCGGACTACACGGGCTATCCTGCTGACAGTCTGAACATTGTGGTAACAGACCCAAGCGGTGAGTACAAGGCTGACTCCACCCAAATAGAAGTGCCGTGGCAAGAGGGCGCATCCGCTTTCGACCAAGGCGAACAGACATTCAAACAGAATGTGCAACTGCAGAAGAATATATAAGGAACATATAATGGACCATTATTTTTTCCCTTTGTATAAGGTGCCGTGTGTGTGCTGAGACAATGGGGACAGAATAGAGTAAGCATATAGAATAAATAGCAAAGATGATACAGTCGATGACCGGTTATGGCAAAGCCGAAAGCCAGACATTATCTACGGATAGCGATAAGAAATTGGTAGTGGAGATACGTAGTCTCAACTCCAAGTCGATGGACCTTAGTGTACGTATCGCGCCGCAGTTGAAAGACAAAGAGTTGGAGATACGCAGCCTTATCGGACAACGTCTGGAGCGTGGCAAGGTGGATTTGAATATCTATTACCAAGCGTCCACGGACAGCAGTACGGCGCGTGAGGACAGCACGTTTACGCCTATCAACCATGAGGCGTTTGCCTACTACTACCGCGAACTGACGGCATTGCACAAGGAACTCGGCATCACGAACAATACAGGCTTGACTGACACTATCATGCGCATACCCGATGTGATGAAGCCGTCGGAGGGCAGCACGATAAGTGACGACGACTGGCATATCGTGTTAGACACTATCAATCAGGCGATTGAAGCGTTTACGGCATTCCGTGTGCAAGAGGGTGCCGCGCTGCAACGGATGTTCACGGAGAAGTTGGACGGTATTCAGGCATTGCTGGCGGAAGTGGAGCCTTTCGAGAAAGGGCGCGTTGAGAAAATACGGCAGCACCTCGAGGCAAACCTTGACAAACTGAGTGCGCAGACCAAGCAATCCATTGACCAAAACCGGCTGGAACAAGAGATGATATATTACCTTGAGAAACTGGACGTTACGGAAGAGAAAGTGCGTCTGACCAACCACCTGCGCTATTTCCGTGAGACCATGGACTGCGAGGGTGCGGGCGTGGGTAAGAAACTCGGTTTCATCGCACAAGAGATGGGTCGGGAAATCAATACCCTTGGCAGCAAAAGCAATCAGAGCGAGATGCAGATTATCGTGGTGAAGATGAAGGATATCCTCGAACAGATTAAAGAGCAGGTTTTGAACGTGCTCTGATTCCGTCTTTCATTGAAAAATAAATAGGAGTAGGTGATATGAAATGTATATATTGCGGAAAGTGGGTGGGGCTTTTCAAAACAGTTCACAGGGAATGTGCCGAAAAGCGGGAAAAAGAACAACAAGAAAGAATAGCAGAGAAACGCAGTAGTTTTGATAAAGAAATTTTATCTATAGTGATGGACTTTTTTGAGGGGAAAGTAGAAAAAAATGATATAAAAAGTTTCATTTATGAATCACAAACGTCTCTATGGCTTATACAAGCAGACCTCACAAGTATATTCTCCGATGTAGTTAAAAATATTATTATAGAGTATAATATATCATCAATTATCAAGGATGATTTTATAATGCTGAAGCGACTACGCACATTAGAAGTGTTATTCACTGATTTAAATATAAGCAATAATTTTTATATTATTGTGTGTGCGTTATATGCTAAAATCATAAGACTTTACTTGGATGAAACAATCTCTATCAATGATTCATTGTTACTGACTTCTACTATACGTGAATTATTCAGTGATAATAAAGAATTATGCAATTCTTTTTTTCGTGAAGAGGAGCAAGAATTACTACGATGGAGTGGCGAAAATATTTCTGAGAAGAATTTGTTGATTACCGATAAAAAATATAAAATAATTAAAACTTATATTGAACAATATAACCAAACGTGGTTTTTATATAATGAAGACTGCACTTTAGTGAGGTATGCGCAACGTTTATCGTATGCTTATATTTTGTACAAATTGCATAAAAAACAATACATAGAAGACGCTTATCAATTAGACAGAGCAAAAGAGCACATTATTTTGAAAAGAGGCGAGAAACTTGTGTGGGTTATTGATAAAACGACAGAGGCTTTTCTACAAAAAACTCGCGCATCCTATGTGGGGAAAAGTGATGGAATGTCAATTCGCATTGCAAAAGGACTCTCAGTACGAACAGGTATATATGAAACATGTCAAATAGAAGAAAAAGAAAGAAAATACTTAGGGTGTGGAGATTTGGCTTTCACAACTATGGCATTGGTATTTTTTGTCTCATATGATGGTGGCAATAGTATTCGCATTCCATATGAAAAAATAGCTTCTATTAAATCAGTACAAGATGGTTTTATTGTTGAGCAAGACGGAGCGAAAAAATCTATACAATTTGAGATTGATGATTGGAGTAATGAGGATTATTATTTTATTCTTAATGTAATGCAAAACGAAAAAGAGGAGTATTCAACTTCAAGAGAAAAAGCGTTTGATGTTCTGCCAAAGATTACTCAGTCCCCATTAGAATCGGTTGAAAATATAGATGATTTAAGCAAAAATGTCGAAGATCATCCGTACCTTTATTACACGAATTTATCAAGGTTGTTGTGTAGCGAAAAACTATTCAATAAAGAACAGATTATTGTTGGAAAAATATACACTTTTATAAAAAGTAACTGCCTCAAAAAAGAATTCAAAGATCTTATTTTTCATAACAAGTCTGTAGGTAACGATATAGCTAAACGGTTTTTTGATGCCATATTCTTTAGAGAACTTTTGGAATGTATACATGGCATCGGTAGCAATATGGACATCTCAAATCCGCATAGTTCTGCGATGCTTATCGCTTTTCGCAAAACTCAAGGAATCAAAAACCTTCCTGGTGCTTTCGCGTTAGCAACTTTTACTAATGGGGATATAAAGTTTTGTTCCGAGCATATACAAGATATGGTAAGTTTATGTAATAGCTCTATATATGGTCTTGACACAATAGAGACGTTCATAATATCCGACATTTATTCTTATTATGATAAAGAGAGACAACTTAAGTATATAGACTTGATGATTGATTTTACTATGTGTTTGATGGAAATTAAAGATTATAATTCTGAAAAATCTGCAAAATTTATACGACATTTACAGGATATTAAATCTATCAATAAGGGGAATTTAATAGAAGAAAGTGATTCAAATGAGTAGGTTATATGTTGTACATAGAAAACATATTCACGAACTACCTGTTAATAGTATTCAAAATAAATCGTAAATAATATGATATTGATTTTTGGTGCGCCGAGCGGGTCGGGAAAGAGTACGTTGGTGAACTATCTGCTGCAGAAAAGAGATGATTTGGAGTTCTCGATTAGCGCGACAACACGTGCACCACGCGGGCAGGAAGTGAACGGGAAAGAGTACTATTTTATTAGTAACCAAGCGTTTGAGGATTTGATACGTGAGAACAAACTCGTGGAATGGCAACAGGTGTACAGCGGCACCTACTACGGCACATTGCGGTCGGAGATTGAGCGCATTGAGGCAAAGCATCACCATGTGGTGTTCGATGTGGACGTGAAAGGCGGGGCAAACCTCAAGCGGCTGTTCGGAGACAAGGCGTTGTCTATCTTTGTGGCTCCGCCTAGCGTGGAGGAGTTGCGGCGCAGACTTGTGGGCAGGGCTACGGATAGTCCGGAGAAGATAGAGGAACGCTTAGCCAAAGCCGCCGAGGAACTGACCTACAAGTCGCAGTTTGATGTGGTGATAGTGAACGACAACCTGCAAAAAGCCGAGCAGAAGTTAGACGAAGTGGTGGGTAAATTCCTAAAATAAACTTATTGCGTATGTCGCAACAGACAAGTTGATAGACTGTTACACGGACAAGTACCAAATAATGAGGCTCATAGATATGTATAGGGGCAACCGGGTAGATAAGAATGGTTATACACGCTGTATATGAGAACAAACAGAACCGAGATAGATGCAACACGCAGGCAAATAGGTACCAATATATCCACGAGTGAGATAATCCCTTTTATCATTCTCTCCCTCTTCCTCCTACTCCCATCCCTGATGGGTGTAGTGATGGCGCAGGACCTGCTCACGCTTGGGCAACGGTGTATCTACCTCATCACCGCCCTGTTGCTGTATGCCTTCGGGCTATGCATCATGCGCCGCCGCACATTCTTCTACGTGGCATCGCTATCTTTCGTGTTCTCGGGCATAGAAGTGGTGCACCTCATCATGAACCACGCCACGACCTCACTGCTCTTCGTCTTCACGGTCATCAAGTCCGAGCCGCGCGAGATAAAGGAACTCTGCAGTACCTACTGGTTCGTTGCCCTCATTTTCTTCGCACTGTGGGGCGTGTATTTCTTTCTGAATCACCGCTTTATAGCCCGCGAATACATCGCTCCGCGCAAGTGGCGAATGATGACACTATGTATTATTGCAGTATTCTTTGCAACCGATATAGTAGCCCTCAAACTACGCCCCAAGATGCGAAACATCTTCAGCGTGCGGCAGATTGACCTCCGCACAGCCGCATGGGTGGGCGCGGAGAAAGTATGCCCTATCAACATGGCGTTGGCGTGCTACCACCTCGGCAACATGCTGTGGGACATCCGCCGGCAGAACACGGCACTGGAGGACTTCACTTTCGGCATACCGCCTCTGCAGGGCAGCGACTCCACCATCGTGGTCTTCCTCATCGGCGAGACGTCCCGCTACGACCACTGGTCCATCAACGGCTACGAGCGCGAGACATCACCCTGTCTGGCAGCACGCGGCACACAGATAGTCTCGTTCGACAGTTGCTACTCCATTGCCAACCTCACCACGGTCTCCGTGCCGTTCATGCTCTCGCGTGCCACGCCGCAGACGCCGCAACTATACCCCAAAGAAAAGTCCCTCGTGGACGCCTTCCACGAGGCGGGCTACCGGACGGCATGGATAGCCGACCAGAGTTTCAACAACCACTTCCTGCACCGCATATCCTCGCAATGCGACTACACCCGCTACATACCGCCCACCGAAGCGGAAGTCTTCGTGGACACGGTCTTGCTCGCCCCGCTCCGCTACGTGCTGGCACAGGACAACCAACGCCGGATGATTGTCCTCCACTCCTTGGGTTGCCACTTCAAGTACTCGGAACGCTACCCTGATGACTTCCAGGTCTTCACGCCCGATATGAAGGGCATTAGCCTGCGCGACATGCTCACCAACGTGGACTTCAACGACGATGGCAATATATCGTGGCGCAACCTCCGCCCGGAGAACCTTGCCGCCTTCCGCAACATGAAAGCCATACTCATCAACTCCTACGACAATGCCATTCATTTTGCCGACTATTTCATCGACCGCGTCCTCTGCGAATTGGAGCAAACGGGGCGTCCCGTGGTGTTGGTCTATGTGGGCGACCACGGTGAGAACCTCCTCGACGACGAGCGCAATATGTTCATGCACGGCACCTTCTCCGGCTCCTACTACGAGTACCACGTGCCGTTATTCGTCTGGACATCAGAGGCTTACAGGAAGCAGCACCCTGACCGCGTTGCTGCCATGCAGGCTAACCGCACCAAGAAACTCTCCACCATGTATCTCTTCCATAGTCTCCTCGACTTGGGCGACGTGCCCTACAGCCGTATCGACTCCACGATGTGCATCGACCGCCCCGCCATGCACGCCGAACAAGTCATCTACGGCTTGGACGCCAACATGCACGCCTATCCCATTCCCACCCGACCGCATTAACATCCTTTATTAATTCTCGCCCGCATCAAACTCCTGCCAAACAGCAAGGGATACGCAAGGGATGAGCAAGGGATAAGCAATCCATAAAC
>CAKVBV010000055.1 GCA_934725535.1 uncultured Bacteroidales bacterium
TACATACCAATATGCCTGTTTATGGGCATTTTGGGGTGACTCTTCTGCTTCGGACTACGTTTACCGGACAGCAATAAAAATTAACTGATTTCAGGGAGAGGTGCAAATCCTCTCCTGTTTTTTTATTCTTTTGTATTGCATCTGCCTTGGACGGTTCTTTGGGGCGCCCCCCTGTCAGCCCTTGTTTCGGTACCCTCAACAAGGGCTGACAGGGGGGCAAAAATATACCCCAAAATTGCGTTTCTAAATGGACACTATATAGGAGACATCGGTAAGGTATCGGCAAGGTCTGCTTAATCACATACTAATCACATACTAATCTCATACTAATCACATACTAATCTCATACACTTACCCCGATGATAGCAAAGCGCAATTAGAGTATAGTTTTTTATTTTTTGAGTATATATTTGGTGGTATCAAAAAAAAGCAGTAATTTTGCAGCGCAATCGGGGGATTGCACAAATAATTGCCTAATGGTGTAATGGTAGCACTACAGATTCTGGTTCTGTCTGTCTGGGTTCGAGTCCTGGTTAGGCAACAAGAGACCGCCACTTGAGTTGATGCTCAGATGGCGGTTTTTGTTTTCATCCATATTGTTTTTGTTTTCATCCATATAGAATACAGCAGGGCGTATGGTGCATAGTAACAGTTGAGGTAACATTTAGTGCCACTTTATCGCAAATGCAAGTGTGCGTTTGCCATTGTATCAATAAGAGCCACCGCTATTCCGCATACAAGCATATAATACAAGAAAGACTGCCCGACTTTGCTTGTCAGGCAGTCTTTCTTTGTGGCAGACGACGTTGTGTAGCATCGTCCAATGCCGGTCTTAAAAACGGGTTGTCAGACAGACCCCAATGGGCTATTTTACAATCATGGGTGCGACTTGGTCGGCGGAGCGGAGCATATAGACACCTGCGAGCAGCATAGTGATGTCGATAGCGGTGTGGTCTGCTGCGGGCAGCGCAAGCACCACGTGCCCGGCGAGGTCGTAGATAGCGATGTGGTCTCCGGCACCCACTACACGGATATGGTCTGTTGCGGGGTTGGGATATACTTGCAGAGTGTTAGCCGTTGCGTTGTGTACGCCCGTGCCGACATTCTCGAGAGCAACGTGAACCGTCTCGGTGTCGTTGGCAAAGATGTAGCCGACAGGCAGTTCGGCAGCATTGAGCGTGTAGGCAGCATCACGGAGCAGCATATCGATAACCCATTTGTCGGGGCTGTTGGTGTAGGTATAGACGACACTATCCCGAGCATCGACGGCAGTGAGCGTGAGTGCGGACAGGGCATTGCGGACAGCCGTTTCGTCCGCTCCGGGCAGGTTGAGCGATGTAGCACTTACATGGGGCGTTACCTCCTCTACGGGTATTTCCTCAATCGTGATATTATCCATGGACAGATAATAAGGGCTGTGACTGATATAACCGCGGATACCCAACGCATAGGAAGCGGTAGCAGGCACGGTGAAAGTGGTTTCCAGCAGTTGGTAATCGCCATTGGTGATACCCGTTGGAGGCAAGAGTCGGACAGTCATAGAGTCTTTGTCCAGTTCCGAACCAAGGCAAATGCTGACAGTGGCATACGATTTATATTGGTAATCCTGACGCGCATAGAGCGAAACCCTGTAGGCTTTGCGTTTTTCAAAGGCAAAGCCTTGCATCAGCCAATTGGTGTTACCATAGCCCAATGTTACATTCCATTGTCCTTCGTACGGGGTGCGATTGCGGTCTGTTTTGGTGGAGTTGGCTTTCCATACGCCACTACCCTTTTCGCTATATTGCAGCCAACCCGTCACGGTTCCCTGGTCGGTATTGCCCTCTTCAAAGCCGTCGAAGAAGGGGACTGGTTTTGCCGGCAGAGTCGTCATTTCTACGGTGATATTCTCATCGGGCATAACAAACGTGCTGTCGGTAAGCCAGTGTACAGGGATATTTGTGTTGTAGCGGCAGAAAGCATATCCGTCGTTCATAGTACGGCGCACGATAATGGTATCACACGGATAAGCCGTGCCGGCACTAAGGGTCAGCAAACCGCCTTCGTTGGCAGCAGGTGTGAGTGTATATTGCGTGGTACACTCCTCGACACGGATATTATCTATGGACATATATGTCGGGGTATAGTTGGCAATACCGAGGATACCCAGCACATAGTTGCCCGAGGTCTTGACAGAGAAGCGGACAACGACCGGTTGGTAATCGCCATTGACCAGACTCTGATTTTTCATAAGTTGTATCTTCATAGAGTCTTTATGGCACGCGGACCCCAGACTGGCACTGACTCCCGCACCGGTAGTTTTGTCTTGCCGTGCGCGGAAAGACAGGATATAGTCTTTTCCTGCTTCCAGTGCGATGGCATTGAACATCCAGCAATCATTGTTATAACGCAGTGTACCATTCCAGTTGCCGGCATACGGTGTACGGTTACAATCGGTATATTTCGTGTTGGCTTTCCAGCAATCTGAACCGGATGTACTCTGTATGACCCAACCGGCTATCGGTTCGTCTTGCGTATTGCCCTCCTCAAAACCTTCGAAGAAGGGGATGGCGTGCGGCAGAACGGCATCGATACCAATCGTAACGTCCTCACCAAGCATAATGAAACGTTTAGCATCGATCCATTTTACACTCGGCGTAGCAGTGAAGGCACGGAAATAGCACCCGTCGTTCATAGCATATTCTACCGCGACGGTGTCTCCTACGTATGCTTCCGCTTTGCTCAGCGTGAGCGTACCCAACTCGGGATTGGCTGTTCGGATAGTATGCGGCATACGCTTTTGGATATGAATGTCGTCGATGCTCACATACATAGGGTCGCGGGTAACCTCCCCACGAATGCCCAGCACGTATTTCCCGCTTGCAGGAACAGAGAAACGGCAGTGCAGCAGTTGATAGTCTCCGTTGGTCAGTCCCGTTGCAGGCAGAATCTCCAGATTCATAGCGTCTTTGTCGGCATCGTTGCCAAGTGCCGCCCGCAGATTGGCATAGGACTTTTTACTTTGGTTCGCCGAATCCTTGAATGCCAAACTGAAAGCATTCAGAGCACAACTCCATAGGGTCAATGACCTAACTTTTTTCCTCTACAGAGTCGCTAAAATCTTTGCCTAAACACGGAACTTTTACTATGCGCCCTTTTACTATGCGCCCCTTTTACCATACAGTGGTGATACAAAAAGGAGAATGCCCGCGGCAGTCGGGTAGTCTCCTTGCTATGAAACGATTACTTTGCGGAAGAGGGGGGATTCGAACCCCCGGTACAGTTACCCGTACGACAGTTTAGCAAACTGTTGGTTTCAGCCACTCACCCACCCTTCCCCGCGTCGGAACGCGTTGTGCTACATGAGTTAATCGGGGACACAATGACGAATAATACCAAACGTAACACTCATCTTGCTCTACACCAAAGGCGCGATACCCCAATCCTGAAAGCGGGTGCAAAAGTACTGCTTTAATTTGGATTGTGCAAATAAATTCAAGAAAAATTGTACGTGTCCCGCTTTTTTTGTAACTTTGCGGTCTAATCAACGGAAAGAGAAATAGGCAGAATAGTAAGATATTCATAACGACAACAGAAAGATATGCATAGGAAATTGTTTTTATCCGTAAGCCTGCTGGTGAGCCTGTCGGTGGCATTGTGTATGGCGGGTTGCAGCAAACAGGTCGCCGCGAAGACGGTGGTGCGTCCGGGAATAGAAGTGCTTAAGAGTCAGAACTTTGCGCCATTGGAAGGCAAGCGTGTAGGGCTGTGTACCAACCCCACAGGCGTGGACCTGCAGATGCATTCGACCATCGATATTCTGTGGCAGGCAGAGAATGTGAATTTGGTAGCGTTGTACGGTCCCGAACATGGCGTGAGGGGCAACGTACATGCGGGCGACCATGTTGGTAATGAGATAGATAAGCGTACCGGACTGCGCATGTACTCGCTGTATGGGGCTACGCGCAAGCCGACAAAAGAAATGATGGACGAGATAGACGTGATGGTGTATGATATCCAAGACATCGGATGCCGCAGTTTCACCTATATCTCCACGATGGGCATGCTGATGGAAGCGTGCGCGGAATACGACAAAGAACTGGTGGTATTGGACCGCCCGAACCCGCTGGGGGGCAGGAAGATAGAAGGCAATGTGGTGGAGGACGGCTATGTGTCGTTCGTCAGCCAGTTCAAGATACCTTATATATATGGTCAGACGCCGGGCGAGTTGGCACTCTACCTGAACGCACAAGCCGAGCACCCGTGCCGCCTGACGGTGGTGCCGATGGAGGGCTGGACCCGCGATATGACATGGGATGAGACGGGCTTGGAATGGGTAGTGGCTTCGCCGCACGTGCCGCAGGGTAAGACCGCGCTGTTCTATCCCGTGACGGGCATCTTCGGGGAGTTCGGGTACGTGAATATCGGCGTGGGATACACGTTGCCGTTTGAGTTGATGGGCGCGCCGTGGATTAACGCCGACAGTCTGGCAGACGCCATGAATGCGTTGGAGTTGCCCGGGCTGTACTTCCGTCCGATATACTACAAACCCTACTACAGTGTGTTCAAAGGCGAGCAGATTCAGGGCGTGCAGATACACATTATGGACTACGAGCAAGCGCGATTGAGTGAGGTGCAGTTCCTTATCGTTCAGGAACTTATGCGGTTGTATCCCGACAAAGACTGGTTTAGCCTGTGCGACCAGAAGCGTTTCGGTATGTTCGACAAGGTGTGCGGCACCAACAAGATTCGCGAGATGTTCGGGCAACGGTACCGCTGGGAGGACGTGAAGGATTACTGGTACAAGGACGTGGATGCGTACAGGGAGGCGTCGAGGGAGTATTATTTGTACGACTGACTCCCCCTGCCCCCTCAAAGAGGGGGTAATGGGCATTAAGGGACACTCGCCGAAGGGACTTGTAAGATGTGAAAAAGGGTGGGTATCCTGTTTCTATCCCTTGCTCATCCCTTGCGTATCCCTTGCTGAACAACCCGTTAATAACCCGATAATAACCCGTTAATAACCCGATGAAGACTCGAGATTTACCCGACATTATTTCGGGGGTCTATCGGGGGTTGGTCGCGGGTCTATCGCGGGTCGTTGGAGACGGTTCGGGCATAAAAAAGAAAAATTGTGAACAGAGTTCCGCATTCCATTTGCGGGAGGACAAAGATGAAACGATATATTGAGCGTTTAGCGTGGGGAACAGACGCGGGTTTCTACCGCCTGATTCCCGAGGAGGTGTTGCACCCCGCCACCGAGGAGGACGTGCAAGCCATTATGCGGCGTGCACACAAAGAGGGCAAGCACGTTACGTTCCGTGCGGCAGGTACCAGTCTGAGCGGGCAGGCGATAAGCGACAGCCTGCTGGTAGTGTGCGGCAAGAAATGGGAGAGATACAGTTTAGGCAAAGACAATCAGACGATTACGCTGCAACCGGGGATTATCGGGCAGCGTGTGAACGAGATACTGAAGCCCTACGGCAAGCACTTCACGCCCGACCCCGCCAGCATCAAATCGGCAATGGTGGGCGGCATTGTGATGAACAACGCGTCGGGCATGTGCTGCGGGACGCACGCGAACAGTTACCGTATGCTGGAGTCGGTGCGTATCGTGCTGCCCGACGGGTGCATGTTGGATACGGGCGACCAACGGAGCCGGTCGGAGTTTCTGATGTCGCACGCGCGGTTTGTGAGGAAGATTGACGACCTGCGGTTGCAGGTGCGTAAGAACAAGAAACTCAGTGAGTTAATACGCAAGAAGTATCAGATAAAGAACGTGACGGGCTTGACGATACTGCCGTTTGTGGAGTTCGATGACCCGTTTGACATCATCGCCCATTTGATGGTGGGCAGCGAAGGCACGCTGGGGTTCCTGTCGTCCGTGACGATGCGCACTGCAGACCTATTGCCCCATTCGGCATCGGCGCTGCTGCTGTTCCCGACCACGCAGTCGGCGTGTGAGGCGGTGACGGAGATGAAGCAGACGCAGATGCTGTCCGCTGCGGAGTTTTTCGACCGCAAAGCCATGCGTACCGTGGAGCAGGATTTCCCCGAACTGCAGGGGCTGCCCGAGGACGCTGGGGCAGTGCTGATAAAGACAGAAGCCGCTACTGCTGAGGAACTTACGGAGAAAAACAGGGTTATCTTGGAAGTGCTGCGGCACTATACGCTGTGCCAGCCTGCGGCGTTCACGTCCGACCCCGCGCAGGTGGGCAAATACTGGGCGATGCGGTCGGGCATTTTCCCTGCTGTGGGCGGCACGCGCGAGATTGGCACCACGTGTCTGATTGAGGACATCGCGTTCCCCATTGAGCACCTCGCCGAGGCGACATTAGACCTGCAACGGTTGTTCCGCGAACATCATTACCCCGATGCCGTGATTTACGGGCACGCGCTGGAGGGAAACTACCATTTCATTCTGAATCAGCGGTTTGACACGCCTGATGCGGTGGCGCAATACGACAAGATGATGCACGCCGTGGTGGACCTTGTGGTGGACAAATACCACGGGAGCCTGAAGGCGGAGCACGGCACGGGGCGCAATATGGCACCGTTTGTGCGGCGCGAATGGGGCGACGAGGCGTACGCGCTGATGCGCGAGGTGAAGACGCTGTTCGACCCCGACAACATTATGAATCCGGGGGTGATTTTCAATGAAGACGAGCACTCGTATCTGGAACATATCAAGCCGCTGCCCGAGGTGAACGCGCTGATAGACAGATGTATAGAGTGCGGGTTCTGCGAGGTGAACTGCGTGAGTTGCGGGTTTGCACTGTCGAGCAGGCAACGGATAGTGGTACAGCGTGAGTTGCACCGTTTGCAGCACTCGGAGAACCACGCGGACAGGCTGATAGCCAAGCAGTTGGAGAAAGACTTCCGCCATATCGGTCGTGCGTTGTGTGCGGGCGACGGGCTGTGCTCCACCTCGTGTCCGGTGGGCATCAATGTGGGCGATTATATCCACCTTTTGCGCGAACAGGCACTCACCAAAAGTGAGAAACGTTTGGGCTATTGGGCGGGCGAACACCTGTCGGAGGTGGGCGATATGCTGACGGGTGTGCTGGGCGTGGCGCATGTGGCGAAGTGCGTGTTGGGCGACAAGATGACCGCCATCGTGGGCAAAGGGCTGTACTACGGCAGCGGCAAGAACCTCCCGCTGTGGACACCCTCGCTGCCACGTCCTGTGCGCAAACGAGCCATCGAGGTTGCACGCGAATACGGCGTGGTGCACGGGCTTAAAGGACTGACAGACAAGCGGGTAGTCTATTTTCCGTCGTGCCTCAACCAACGTTTTGGCAGCGGCAAGACACCCCTTATCAACGATATGACCGAGGTGCTGAACAAGGCAGGCTTCGAGGTGATTTTCCCCGAGAATATGGAGAATCTGTGCTGCGGCACCATCTGGGAGAGCAAGGGTATGCCCGACGAGGCGATGCGCAAGACGCGCGAACTAGAGGAGGCACTGCGCCATGCGAGTGAGGACGGGCGTTGGCCTATCCTCTGCGACCAGAGTCCGTGTCTGCACAGAATGCGCGAGACCATGCCGCACTTGCGATTGTACGAGCCTGCGGAGTTCATCGACAAGTTTGTGCTTAGTGAGTTGGAAATCACGAAGTTAGACACGTGCGTGGCGGTGCATATCACCTGTTCGACGCGTAAGATGAATGTCACGCAGCATTTGCTACATGTGGCACAAGCGTGCGCTACGCAAGTGCTTGTGCCTGAGGAGATTGGCTGCTGCGCATTCGCCGGCGACAAGGGCTTTACGCACCCCGAACTGAACGCGTGGGCACTCCGCAAACTGCGCGGACAGGTGGAGAAAGCGCACGCGACGATGGGCATCAGCAACTCGCGCACCTGCGAGATAGGACTGACCACCCATTCGGGGATTGAGTACTACGGCATCGCGCACCTGGTGAACAGGGTCAGCAAACGAAAGGAGGGACTGCGATGAAAGAGGTGAAGTTGTTTTTGACCGATGTGGACGGTTGTATGACCGACGGAGGTATGTACTACAGTGCCAACGGCGACGAGATGAAACGCTTTTGCGTGTACGACGGTATGGGTATCGTGCTGCTCCGCAAAGGGGGTATTCCGTGCGGTATCCTCACCAGCGAGACCACCGAGATAGTCGCCCGCCGTGCCCGCAAACTCGGTATGGAATACCTCCGTATGGGCGTGGGAAGCCAAGTAGCAGCAGGAAAACAAACCAAGTTGGAAGCCGCACAGGAGATTTGCAGCGAACTGGGTATCACCTTGGACGAGGTCTGCTTTGTCGGCGACGACATCAACGACCTCGACCTTCTTTCCCGCGTCGGCACCCCCGCCTGCCCTGCCAACGCTATGCCGCAGGTAAAAGCCCTCCCCAACATCATCCGTCTCACCCGCCACGGCGGCGACGGTGCCATCCGCGAACTATGCGAGATGATATTGGCAGAAACTATATGAGATAACATATAAATCGTGCTATGATACGCAGAATTATATGAAATCTAATATAAAATGGCACATTATTTGTAAGATTATATGCGAACACATATAAAAAGACGGCAATGAGAACCAAATTAGCAGAGTGCGTAAAGGCTCTACGCAAACAATACGGAATGACGCAAGAGGATTTGGCATACAAATCGGGCGTAAGCCTGTTCTTTGTACGCGAAATGGAGCAGGGGAAAGTATCGCTGCGTATGGATAAGGTGAACCAAGTGTTGGATTTGTTTAATTACGAGTTGGTTCCGCAACAAAAAGAGAATGCGCAGGGCTGAGATATATTACCAAGATTCCTTGGCGGGAACGCTGGAAGAGACGGATGCGGGGTATCGTTTCGCATACGACGAACGATACTTGCAGCAGGCAGGTGCCTTGCCTGTCAGTTTGACGCTACCCCTCACGCAGACGCCATACGAGAGTACCACCCTGTTTCCGTTCTTCGACGGGCTGATACCCGAGGGATGGCTGTTGGATGTAGCACTGAGGAATACCGATGTGAGTATATTGGATAGAATGGGGCTGCTGTTGCTCTGCTGCAAAGATTGTATCGGGGCGGTGAGCGTGACAGATGTAACCCAATGAGTATGTGCCGCTGTTTGTATTGCTATAAGGAACTTCAAAAGGGGGAGAAAGACTTTCACCCTGCTTGTGTGCGCCGTTTCTTCGGCACGCAAGGCGTGCCTGATTTGCCATACACGCGGGCGGATATGGATGCGTTGGCAAGAGAAGTAATCGCTACCCGAACCACGCTCACGGGCGTGCAACCCAAAATCTCGTTACACCTGCAAGACCACGAAGGCAGCAAACGGCTGACGATTGTCGGGCTATGGGGCGGCTATATCTTTAAGCCCCAAACGGAATACTACCCGCATTTGCCCGAGGTGGAAGATTTGACAATGCATTTGGCGGAACAGAGCAAGATTGACGTTGTCCCCCACTCTTTGATCCGGCTGGCAGACGGAGAACCGGGCTACATCACCCGCAGGATTGACCGTTTGCCCGATAGCAAGAAAGTGGCGATGGAGGATATGTGCCAGTTGTCGGAACGCCCGACGGAATACAAGTACAGAAGTTCTTATGAACAAGTGGCAAAAGTGATAGCACGTTACTCTGCTACCCCTGTTTTGGACTTGATGCGTTACTACGAACTGCTGCTATTCTGCTGGCTGACAGGCAATAATGATATGCACCTGAAAAACTTTTCCTTGTACCGCCCGACGAATACAGGATATGTTCTCGCCCCTGCTTATGACCTGCTGAATGTAGCGATTGTTAATCCGAAAGACAACGAAGAGTTAGCCTTGACCCTCAACGGCAAGAAACGCAAACTGACCCGCACGGACTTTGAGAAAGCCATGCTCGGCAGCGGAATGAACGAAAAAGTAGTGAGCAACATCTTCCGCAAGTTCCTCAGGATTTACCCCGCATGGGAAAGCACCATCCGCAGTTCTTTCCTGCCCGCCGACCTGCAAGACGCCTATTGGGCACTGATACAAGAACGCATTAACCATTTAAGCGAGAGATAATACCCACACATGACCAACATCGCCGTCATATTAGCAGGAGGGACAGGCAGCCGCGTAGGCGGCGGACTGCCCAAGCAGTTGTTGCCGTTGGAGGACGGGCGGAGCATACTGGAACACTCGGTCGGGGCGTTTGAGCAGGCAGCATGTATCAATGGGATTGGTATCGTCATGCACCCCGACTATATCGCGTGTGTAGAAGAAATGCTGCTCCGCAACGGCTGGCAGAAAGTGTCATTTATCATCGCGGGCGGAAAAGAGCGTTGGGAATCAAGCGTCAATGCCATTCGGGAAATAGAACGAAGAATACAAGACAAAGAACAAAGGACAAAGAATAAAGAACAAAGAATAGGAACACCTGTCCTCCAACCAATCGATGATAAGCCTATAACAAATATACTTCTACATGATGCCGCACGCCCGTTTGTGAGCGCACGTATCATTGAAGATGTCTGCAAGGCATTGGAGACCCACGAGGCGATAACGGTAGCCATCCCCGCCACCGATACGATGTATTCCGTTTCGGGGGATACAGCCGACGAGATAGTGCAAGACATTCCCCCGCGGGCAACCTTGATGTGCGCCCAGACACCGCAGGCGTTCCGCTTGGAGACCATAGCCGCAGCCTACCGCTATGCTATGCAGGACCCGCACCTGCAAGCCACCGACGACTGCGGCATTGTCCGCACCTATCTTCCAAACACACCCATTTATATTGTACAGGGTGAAGCAAGCAACCGCAAGATAACCTACAAAGAAGATTTATGATGCAAGAGACCGACAGAATAGAACTCAAACGCGAACTTACACCCGATGTGGATATTGAAAGAGAGGTTATTGCTTTTCTCAATGCCACTGGTGGCACCATCTATATTGGGATAGAAGATGCGGGGAATATCGTTGGAATAGAAAATCCAGATGATTGTATGTTGCGTTTGAAAGACCGCATTAAAAACAATATCCAGCCTTCTGCAATGGGACTCTTTGACATTGCTGTGGAACACATAGAAGGAAAGAACGTCATAAAATTGCTTGTAGCAGGCGGATTGGAAAAACCTTATTACAAAACCAAATACGGGTTGACTTCTAAAGGGGTCTTTATTCGCATAGGCACCGCTGCTGAGCCTATGCTACAGCCACAAATTGACAGACTCTTTGCCACACGTACACGTCATTCGTTGGGAAAAATGTTAGCCTCGCGACAAGATTTAACTTTCGAACAACTGCGTATCTATTACGAAGAACACGGCAAACGACTGAACGACAATTTCCAACGCACATTAGAGTTGCTCACGGAAGACGGACGATACAACTACGTGGCATATTTGTTGGCAGACGAGAATGGCAATTCTATGAAAGTGGCAAAGTATGCAAGCCTTGACAGGTGCGACTTGGTAGAGAACAATGAGTATGGCTATTGTTCTCTCATCAAAGCAACTAAAAGCATTCTGCAAAAGTTGGATGTGGAAAATCTCACTGCTGCACGTATTACGCCCATAGAACGCAAAGAGAAGCCATTATGGGATAAAATGGCACTGCGCGAGGCAGTTATCAATGCCATCGTACACAATGACTATTCCTTTGAGGTACCGCCAAAGTTCGAGATATTTCCCGACCGGTTGGAGATTACGTCTATGGGTGGTCTGCCTGAAGGTATGACACAAGAGGAGTTTTTCAGTGGAGTATCCATTCCGCGGAACAAGGAATTGATGCGTATTTACCGCGATGTAGAATTAGTGGAATCATTGGGCTCAGGCATTCCTCGTATTTTACAGACGTATGGCAAAGAGAGTTTCCATTTTACGGAAATGTTCACACGTATTACATTCCCTATTGCCCAAGAAGCATTAAAAGTGCTCTCTGAATATGAAATAAATACACCGACACTAAGTTCTCCGACAGACACAACCTCTGTGTCGGAGAAAAATGGCACTTTGTCGGAGGAAATGTCGGAGAAAATAGTAAATGTGTCGGAGGAAAAAGGCACTATGACGGAGAAAATACTCCATCTCATACAAAACCGCCCCAATATATCTGCCAAAGAAATAGCGAAGATATTGGGTGTAACTGCCCGCACGATAGAGAGGTATCTCTCTAAGTTAAAACAAGACGGTATTCTCCACCGCAGAGGTTCCGACAAAGGCGGGCATTGGGAAATAGAAACCAATTTCGAGAAAAGGAAGAAACATTGAAATCCAATCCGCCACACACTGTGTGACAAATTAGCGATAACACCACAAACAAACTACTTATGCAAGCAATCATTTTAGCGGCAGGAATGGGCAAGCGCCTCGGCGAACTCACCAAGGGCAACACCAAATGTATGATTGAGGTCGGCGGCGAGACGCTCATCTCGCGGTTGCTGCGCCAACTGGACAGGCAGCACCTCTCGCGCATCGTGATGGTCATCGGCTACAAAGCACAGGAACTGCGCGACTACCTCGCCACCCTCCCCACCGCCACCCCCATCGAGTTCATCGAAAACACCATATACGACAAGACCAACAACATCTACTCTCTCTATATGGCGAAGGACTACCTCTGCGCGGAAGACACGCTCCTCTTCGAGTCCGACATCATCATGGAAGACGCCGTCATCAACAAGTTGGTCAGCCATCCCTATCCCAACCTCGCCCTTGTGGACAAGTTCGAGAGTTGGATGGACGGCACCGTCGTCACCTTGGACAACGAAAACCGCATCCTGCGTTTCATACCCAACTCACAATTCCGCTACGAGGAGATACCGCAGTACTACAAAACCGTCAATATCTACAAGTTCTCGCGCGATTTCTCCACCAACATGTACGTGCCGTTCCTCGAGGCGTACTGCACGGCGTTGGGGCGCAACGAGTACTACGAACAGGTGCTCCGCGTCATTACCATGCTGGACAATTCGGGTATGCGTGCCTTGCCTCTCAACGGCGAGCAATGGTACGAAATCGATGATATTCAGGACCTTGACATCGCCGAGTCCATCTTCACCGACCACCAATACGACCTCCTCTGCTCCCGCTACGGCGGTTACTGGCGTTATCCGCACATCTTGGACTTCTGCTATCTCGTCAATCCCTATTTCCCCAACCAACGTTTGCAGGACGAACTCTCTGCCAATTTCACGCGCTTGCTCACCGAGTACCCGTCCGGACAACGGGTAAATAACTTGCTGGTAGCCAAAGATTTCGGTGTAAAACAAGACTACATCACCGTCGGAAACGGAGCCGCCGAGTTAATCAAAATACTATCCGAGCAGGTTCTCGGCAAAGTAGGCGTTATCCGTCCCACTTTCGAGGAGTACCCAAACCGGTTTATGCCAGAACAAGTGGTTGTATATCAGACCGCTGCACCCGATTTCTCCTACACGGCGGACGACCTGATGACCTATTTTTCCGACAAGAACATCTGGTCGCTTGTGCTTATCAACCCCGACAACCCATCGGGCAATTATATCCCTTACGCCGACTGCCTCCGCCTCATAGAGTGGTGCCAACAGCGCGACATCGTACTCATCTTGGACGAGAGTTTCATCGATTTCTCCGACGAGCACCCCACGTTTCTCAACAACGACCTCTTGCAGCGTTTTGACCGGCTGGTAGTTATCAAGAGTATCTCCAAGTCCTACGGCGTTCCCGGACTGCGCCTCGGCGTGCTGGCAACCGCCAACCAATCGCTGATGACCCATATACGCCACACCACGCCGATATGGAATATCAACTCTTTCGCCGAGTTTTTCCTTCAAATCCTCGGCAAATACGAGCATGCCTACCGGCAGGCGATGGACGATTTCCGCACCGAGCGCACACGCTTTGTCGGGCAGTTGCACACCATTCCTTACCTGCGTGTCCTGCCTTCCGAAGCCAACTATGTGCTCTGCGAGGTGCTGCCACCCCGCACGCCCCGCGAACTGGCAGTCCAACTCCTCAAACAGCACAATATCCTCATCAAGGACTGCTCAGCCAAATGCCACGGCAACTATATCCGCTTGGCAGTCCGCAACACCGAGGACAACGACAAACTGCTCAACGCCCTGCGACAGACCCGCGAATAACCCGCGATACACCCCCGAATCAATATAGAATAAACATCGTGTCAAGAGTAGGTGATTCAGCAAGGGATAAGCAAGGGATAAGCAAGGGATAAGCAAGGGATGCGCAAGGGATAGAAAACGGACATCAACAAGAAACGGCAATGCAATGAAGCAAATAAGTAACCGACAAATACAGGATTTGAACATCACCCCTGCACAATGTGTAGAATGGGTGCGGGAGTCTTTCTGCTGCAAGTATAAGGCTCAACTCCCTCCCAAAATCAGTTTGCACCCACAAGGCGCAGACTTCTTCAACACGATGCCTTGCCTGCTACCGCCGCAATACGACCGATTCGGGGTCAAAGTGGTATCCCGCATTGCAGGCAAGAAGCCCTCTTTGCACTCCGACCTGTTGCTTTACCAAGCCTCTACGGGTGACTTGCTTGCCTTTATGGAAGCCGATTGGATTACCCAAATGCGCACTGGCGCGGTGGCTGCCTTAGCCATACAAACCTTGCAATCAGCCACCGCACAAACCTACGCTTTTGTGGGGTTGGGGAGTACCGCACACGCCACAATGCAATGCCTGCAAGCCATCTTACCTCTTGACTGGCATATTACTTGCAAACTGCTGCGCTACAAAGACCAAGCGGAACGGTTTGCGGCAGAGTTCGCTGCGAAAAACATAACCTTTGAGATAGTTGATACGCACAACGACTTGGTGCGCGATACAGATGTCCTCGTGTCCGCCGTAACGGAGATGCCCGAACTCTTCTGCCCTGACGACACCTTATATAAGAAAGGTGTTTTGGTTGTCCCTATCCATACGCGCGGTTTCCAGAATTGTGACTTGTTCTTCGACCATGTATTTGCCGACGACAGAGGACATGTCTGCCAATTCAAGTATTTCAATCAGTTCCGCAGATTCAACGAATTAAGCGAAGTCCTACTAGGAAGAGTCCCTGCCCGCCAATCCGATACCGAACGCATCCTCTCCTACAACATCGGTCTCGGACTACACGACATCTACTTTGCCAACAAGATATATAACCTATTGTCAAAGCACTGATTAAACGCTACAACAATTATGGAAGATTTTTCAAAATATAATGGTGAAGGCACCAATCTGAGAAAGGCGCAGATGTGTATGCTCAACATACTGGTTGAGATAGACAAGGTATGCCGAAAACACAACATCCCCTATTGGTTGGACAGCGGCACACTCATTGGAGCCGTACGGCATGGCGGATTTATCCCATGGGACGACGATATGGATATATGCGTCTTGCGAAAGGACTATCCACGCTTGCGCAAGGCACTGATAGCCGAACTGCCACCGCAATACCAATTATCTGATGCCCAATGCGACCCCTATTCGTTTGGTAATATCGGACGGGTCAAAGACACTCATTCCTATTGTAACTTTCCTCTGTTCCGCAAACAAAAGTCACAAGGTCTATGGGTGGACATCTTGGTACAAACTCCTGCCACTCCCAAATGGTACAAGGGGCTGGTAGAGAAACTATATGGACGTGTTTTCCGTGAATTACACAATATCTCCGAGTCGCGCGGATTACCCCGTTGGCATTGTATTGTCAACAAGACGGCAGCCTATATCTTATCCCCGTTGGCGTTTTCGTTAGCCTTTATAGGTGATGTCTGGGGCAAGTGCCGTAAGGGTGGAGAACTAATGCATATCTGGGGAGAAT
>CAKVBV010000056.1 GCA_934725535.1 uncultured Bacteroidales bacterium
AAATGAAAGCGTTAGTAAAACGATATCCCGAATACGGCATCTGGATGGAAGACGTCCCGATGCCCGAAGTCGGACTGAATGATGTCCTCATCAAGGTCACCAAAGCCGCTATCTGCGGCACTGACCTCCACATGTACAAGTGGGACAAATGGTCGCAGACGCACTGCAAACCGCCTTATATTCAAGGACATGAGTTCGTAGGCGTAGTGGCTGAAGTAGGTCCAGGCGTGCGCTATATCAAGGTCGGCGACCGTGTTACTGCCGAGGGGCACATCGTCTGCGGGCATTGCCGCAACTGCCGTCGGGGCATGGGGCATGTGTGCGAAAACACCCTCTCCGTGGGTATC
Source organism: uncultured Bacteroidales bacterium (assembly GCA_934725535.1). Taxonomy (GTDB): domain Bacteria; phylum Bacteroidota; class Bacteroidia; order Bacteroidales; family Paludibacteraceae; genus Colicola. The sequence continues at coordinate 348 of CAKVBV010000056.1, forward strand.
ACCCGCGACGGTGCTTTTGCCGAGTACGTGTCTATCCCCGAGTCCAACGTAGTGCCTTTGCGTCCCGAGATTCCTGATGACTTTGCCGCCATCATGGATCCCTTTGGCAACGCCACCCACACCGCGCTGGCATTCCCATTGCTGGGCGAGGACGTCCTCATCACGGGCGCAGGTCTCATCGGCACCATGGCGGCGGGTATCTGCCGTTACGCAGGTGCCAAACATGTGGTCGTAACCGACATCAACGAACTCCGTCTCGACATCGCCAAGAAGATGGGCGCAACGCTCACCGTCAACGGCGCGAAGGGCGAGACTATCCAAGGGGCGATGGAGCAACTCGGTATCCGCGGCTTCGATGTGGGACTCGAGATGTCAGGCGCACCGTCTGCGTTCAACGACATGATTGAGCACATGTACAAAGGTGCCAACATCGCGCAACTCGGCATTCTGCCCGAGAATACGCAGGTCAACTGGTCGGACATCATCTTCAACGCTCTGACTATCAAGGGCATCACGGGTCGCCGTATGTGGGAGACCTGGTACCAGATGGAGCAGATGTTGCTCGGAGGACTCGACCTCAGTCCTGTCATCACGCACCACTTCAAGTTCGACGACTTCCAAAAAGGCTTCGACGTTATGGTCAGCGGCCAATGCGGAAAGGTCATCTTGGAATGGTAATCATAAGGGTTGCAGCGGGCTTTCATGCTCTCTGCAACCCTGTCTTTTGCTCTTTTTAGAGCCACCAAAACAGCAAATTCAACCCCCTGTCCGCCGAGCGACCCGCGACAGACCCGCGATAGACCCGCGACAAATCCCCGAGAGAATACCGAGAGAACTTCGGGAGAACCTTGGGTATAGAGTCTTTGAATGGCACATGGCTTTCGATTGTTAATCGAGTTAAACGTAAAACCGTCGGCAACCATTCAGCAAGGGATGCGCAAGGGATACGCAACGGATAGGCAACCGTTAGAAAGGGATAGCAAATATATAAATAAGGTAATAACTTAAAATTTATGAAGAAAAAACTTATCTTAGGTGCACTGCTTGCAGTCTGCACTTTCGCGTTTGTACAGGCGCAGTCCCGTGAAGGGCTCTCCGAGTACAAACTGGACAATGGTCTCACCGTGATGCTGTGGGAGGACCATGACCAACCCGACGTAACCGGCTACGTGGTAGTTCGTGCCGGTGCCGTGGACGAACCCGCTGAATATACAGGTCTGGCGCACTACCTCGAGCACATGCTCTTCAAGGGTACCCAGCGCATCGGTGCCCTCGACTGGGAGAAAGAGAAGCCGATGTACGACTCTATCATCGCCTTGTACGACCAATACTCTGAGACTACCGACGAGAAACTGCGCGCACAGTTGGCTACGCAAATCAACGAGGTATCCATGCGCGAAGCCAAAGTATCCTCTACCGAAGACTTCTTCAACATGATGGACCTCATCGGTGCAGAGGGTGTCAATGCCTACACCTCCTACGACGTAACCTGCTACCATAACTCGTTCCCCTCTGTGGAGATGTATCGTTGGCTCACCATCTTCTCCGACCGACTCATCAACCCTGTCTTCCGTACCTTCCAGGCTGAGTTGGAGAACGTGTTCGAGGAGTACAACATGTACGCCAACGAACCCTCGTCGCAGGTGCACAACCAGGTCTTCGCCGACATCTATGCCGGTTCGCCCTACGAGCGCAACGTCATCGGAAAGCCCGAGCACCTCAAAAACCCGCGCTTGAGCAAACTCATCGAGTTCTTCAACACATGGTATGTACCTAATAATATGGCACTTATCCTTGTCGGAGACTTCGACACCGAGACCACCAAGCCGATGATTGAAGCCACTTTCTCACGCCTTCAGCCCAAGGAACTGCCCGCACGTCCTACCTATCAGGACCCCGCTATGACCGGCACCAAGCACTACAAGATGGGCTACAACCCGCAGATTGCATGGGTATTCCAAGGTGTCAAAGAGGGTGACCCCGACGAGGACGTACTCGGCTTTGTCACTGCCCTTTTGAGCAACGGACAGACAGGTCTCCTCGACAAACTCAATATCAACGGTGACGTGCAGGGCGTATATGCCTACTCCGACACCCGCCGCAACACCGGTCGTATCATGATTCAGGCTGTGCCGTACTATGATGCCAACCAGCAGATGTTCGAGTCCGACAAACAGACACAGACCATCGTATTCAACGAGGTCAACAAACTGACCCGTGGCGAAATCTCTGACGAACTCATCGCTTCCGTCAAACGTATGTACGACCAGTCCAACAAGGTGGCTGACGAACACTCGTCCACCAAGATGAGCCGCCTTGTCAACTGCTTCACCTACGGCAAGCCTATCGACGACATCTTCACCGCGAATGCCAAGATACAGGCGCTCACAAAGGAGGAAATCGTTGCGTGTGCCAAGAAGTACTTCGGCGCAAGTTATATGACCCTCTCCTTCGACGAAGGAACCGTGAAGGCGAAGACCCTGCCCAAACCCGCAATCAAGCCCCTCGACCCCGTCAAGGATGCACACTCTGCTTATACCGAGGAGTTTGCCAAACTGCCTAAGGGCGAACTCAAACAGACCTTCAACAACTTCGCAGACGTTACCGTTACCTCGCTCGGCGAGAACGTGAAGTTGCACTATACCCCCAACACCAAGAACGACATCTTCTCCCTCACCCTCCGTTACGGCGTAGGTGAGCACGAACTGCCGTTGCTGCCCTGGGCTACATCCCTCATGAACAACGCAGGTATCATGCCCAAGACCGAGGGTAAGGACTTCCAGATGCAACTCGCCAACCTCGGCGCAGACGTGTCCTACGGTTGCTCCGACAGTTACTTCACCATCTCTATCAGCGGTGAAGACAAGAACCTCGGCGAGGTGATGAACCTTATCAACCGTCAGTTGCTCATGCCGTACCTCGACACCAAGCAGTTGGATAACCTCAAGGGCTCCACGTTCTACTCGCGTTATAGCCGCCAGAAACGTACGGCTGTCCAGAAGTCGGCTTTGATGCAGTACGCTATGTATGGTGACAAGTCCTCGTATATCGACGAAGTACCCTTTGCCGATGTCTGGGCACTCAACGGCGGCAAGGTACAATCACTTGTGGCTTCGGCTCGTACCTATGCGCTGGATGTGTTCTATTGCGGTACGCTCACCCAAGAGCAACTCGTATCGCACCTGCCTCTCACCGAGGGTATGCAACCGTCCAACTCACCTATTGTCAAAGAGCGTGTCTCCTACGACAAACCCACTATCCTCTTCCTCCCCAACACCAACGTACAGCAGGCTGACCTCTATTTCTACATCAACGGCAAGCCCTATGACATCAAGGACGAGGTAGTGATGGACGCATTCAACCAGTACTTCTCCGGTGGCTTTACAGGTGTCGTAATGAACGAGATTCGTGTGAAACGCTCCATGGCTTACTCGGCGTACGGTATTGTTTCCACACCTATCCTGCAAGGCAAGAACACCTACTTCATTGGCTATGTAGGTACCCAGTCCGACAAGGTGACAGACGCTGTCAATGTCTATATGGACCTGCTCAACAATATGCCTAATGACCCCACCAAGATGGAGGCTCTCCGTGCATCGCTCAAGCAGGCACAGCAGACTGCCAAGCCGTCTATGCGTGGCAAGGCTTCTACCTATGAATACTGGACCCGTCTCGGATACAACGACGACCCTGCACGTATCAACTCGCCCAAGGTGGACAACCTGACGTACAACGACATCGAGACCTTCTACAAGGACAATATTCAGGGCAAGCCGGTTACCATTATCCTCATGGGTGACCCCAAGAAGATTGACATCAAGGCTATTGAAGCCAAGTTGGGATGCAAAGTAACCAAACTCTCACCCTCCAAACTATTCAAGTCCTTAACAGACCTTGACGTATTCTAATTTCGGATAACGTTTCATCGGATTAAGAGGGCAATGTGTTCTAACCTCAGAGCATACGCCCTCTTAATTCTTAAATATCAGAGATTAGAGGATAGAGGTTAGAGACGACACTTGCAATTCATAATTCATAATTCTTCATTCTTAATTCAATGCACCATCGTTCCGGTTTCGTAAATATCGTAGGCAATCCCAACGTAGGCAAATCCACACTGATGAATGTCTTGGTGGGGGAGCGTCTGTCTATCATCACGTCCAAGGCGCAGACCACGCGCCATCGTATCATGGGCATCGTCAATGGCGATGACTTCCAGATGGTGTATTCCGACACCCCGGGTGTGCTGCGCCCCAACTACCGCCTGCAGGAGCAGATGCTTGAGTTCTCGCGCTCCGCACTGGTCGATGCCGATGTCCTGCTCTACGTCACCGATGTCCTCGAGAACCCCGAGAAGAACGCCGACTTTCTGGATAAAGTCAAACAACTAAGTTCACGACCAAGTTTGCGACAGGGTTCTTCTAATATGAGCCCCACCTTTGAAGGAGGGGTGGGGGAGGTCCGAGTATTTCTCGTAATAAACAAAATCGACCTTACCACACAGCAGACGTTGGAGCAGTTGGTGGAGTACTGGCACCGTCAGTTGCCGCAGGCGACTATATTTCCTATCTCGGCGCAACAACGCTTTGGCACTGCGCAACTCTTCGACGCCATACGCGATGCCTTGCCCGAATGTCCGCCGTTCTTTCCCAAAGACCAACTCACGGACAAGCCTTCCCGATTTTTTGTGGACGAGATTATCCGCGAGAAGGTGCTGCTCAATTATGACAAGGAAATCCCTTATTCGGTAGAGGTGGAGGTGGAGTCTTTCCACGACGAGGAGCCGTCCCCCGAGCACCCGAAGGGCATCATTCGTATCAGTGCTGTCATCTATGTGGAGCGTGATAGCCAAAAGGGTATCATCATCGGCAAGGCAGGTTCGGCATTGAAGCGCGTCGGCACGCAAGCCCGCCATGATATAGAGGAGTTCTTCGGCAAACCGGTATTCCTTCAGTTGTTCGTCAAGGTGGACCGCGACTGGCGTTCCTCCCAGTCCCGCCTCCGCCACTACGGCTACGACCTCAATTAGCCCTCAACTGATTTTTCTCTTTTTGTTACAGTTGTTTGCCAATGGGCAGTCTTTACAGCCGCCATCGCCTTCACAAGGTTGGTGGCGTTGGTGGTAAATAGAGTAGGCTACGCCTGCAATAGCGCAGATAATCAGTACTATAACCAATACTTTCTCCAACATAGATAATTATGAATTAGTTGCTCCTATTGTATCTGTTGTAGTTCCAATAGTTGCGGTTTTGGTATAGTCGTCTTGCCGGTTGAGTACGCCTACAATATCCAAGACGGAGAACCACCACTTGACGTGGTCGTCGTCCCAGGCAGCCCGCACTTCGCGGTATTCAAAGAAACGTATGGATATCTTGTCGCTCATATTGTTTGTATAGTTTGGTCTCAAACATCATATACTTCGGTCCGGATTTTCAAATAAAATAAGAAGATGGTGATATTCAATACATTATGCAAGTTACGGATTTTCAGATAAAATAAAACAGCACCACATTATAAGTCATAATAAAAAGGAATATATGTAGTAAATTTTCGAGAAGTCCCTTCCGGGTTTGATACCTTGATGAGACCAGCACTGATTGTATCTGCAATGATATGTGAGGCGATAGCGGCTTTGTTCTTATCCAACCCGAAACGCTCACGAATAGACTGATTGTTTGCCGGTATATGATCTTCAAAAAGCAAACATACATGTTGATAACAAGCGGCTATCCGTTCTTCCTTGCTCATCTGTTCAAAAGATTTCCGAGGGAACAACGTAATGCGGGTAAAGTTTTTCCCGCTTTCCCCATGATATGCCGGCAATTGCATATTTTCAATGGCTTCGACTGCCCTATCCACTCCACTGCCTCGCCGCTCACACAATCTAAAAAGAAACATTGCTTGTGCAAGTTTTTCATTACGGGAATGTGGTGGCAAATCAATAAGACGTTCAATATCGTTTAGAGAGATGCCAGGGTTGGTGATAGTTAATCTATTGTCAAATATCTCTATGGAGAGGGGCATCCCTGAAATAGAAAAATCTTGATGCACCAAGGCGTTTGCGACAAACTCACGAATGGCGACCTTTGGATATTGTGGTACATCTTCACGTATGGTACCGATATATTCAGTACTGGTATGCTTCATAATAAAATCCACCAATCCATTAAAACCGACAGCATACCCTTTAGTCCCCATTTGTTCGAAATCCATCTTGCGGTTGTTATTTCCCTCATATTTCCGAACAATGACTTCACGTCCAAATAAAGTAGGGAATGCGTCCAAATTACGAGCCAATAACAGTGCCCCCATATTGGAAATAGAGAAACATTTTTCTTTCGCATACACAAATCCATAATCGATAAGTGCATCAATTATGGTATCTACAGACTTCGGGACATCCTTGTCTATCAACTCATAAAACCGCTGATAATCCAACAAAGACAATACTTCTTCTTTTTGCAAATAAGTTTGCGCTATTTGTATTTCAAAAGAGGTATCCGGTTTTTGAGCCCGTATTTGTTCTATCTCAACGATATTCAATGCGCCCAGAGACTCTCCATCTCTCCCATAGTAGTGTCCTTTGTACGCAACCGGAATGCCGGCAGGCGCAGCCGGTATCTGAAACATTACAACACGTTTTCCCTTGTATTCAAAAGCGTATATTTCCTCAAAGGTAATCCTATTGGTAGTTAAGTCTCCTATTTTCTTTTTCATTTCATCAAGAGCGGGTCTTGATGCTTTGTATTGCGTATTAACAAGGCTATGTGTCTGGTTGTCAATACCCAACACAAGCCAACCATAGGATTTTCCTTTAAGATTGGCCTCGTTGCTCAAAGCAGAAAAATACTCTCCCAAATCATTGTCGCTAAACGAGTTCTTTGCCTGCTTAAACTCAACAATCTCCGTTTCCGCAGGTATCGCCAATAAGTGTTTAAGAATTTGTTCTATTTCTTGTTGTGTGTACATATTTCCTAAATCAGATGAGTTACTTTGAGTCTCTTCCAATGTTTGCCGATGCCGAGAGCCATGGCTTGTGAGTCCTTGGTTATGAGTTCGCCTTTTTGCAATCCCGCAATAGCCGTTTTTATTTCTTGCAATGCTGCTCCGGAAACGCCAAAGAGGTCTTTGATAACTTGGTCGTTTTGCTGTTGCTGGCGCATAATCAACGGGTATTGCGCATTGGCGTAGAAATCAAAGTATTTGCTCTTGAACTGCTCCATATTTTGAGTAGCAAGAATAATACTCATACCTTTATTGCGTCCAACGGCAATCAGATTCTGCAAAGGTTTATTCTCAAAGCCGAGCATATAGTGTGCCTCATCAATAATAGTGAAGTGGCGTATCTCCACACGTTCCTCATTGGTTTCCTGTTTGGGCAGTTGCTCATAGATATTATTCAGTTTGGACACTACGAAATAAACAATGGCTTTTGCCATAATGCCCTCTTTCTCAAACTGCCCCAAATTGATGACGTTGCAAGTATGCACCAAATCTATTTTGTCTTCGGTATCAAAGATATTATTGCGCACCAACTGGCTCAGTACCGATTGAACGCTGTCTGTTTCCGAGCGTTTCTTCTCGGGTAGCAGAGCATTGTATTCGTCCAGTATGAGGCTGAATGAAATAGGCTTGAAGTTATTTTTCTTATATGCCGATATAATGGCTTCGCTCAGACGGTTGTCCATATTCGCACTGATACGAGTGGATGCCAAGGAATTGAGTGCAGTAGCCATCGTGGTGGAGTACATATTCAATTCGTTGATAGGCCGTCCGCTGAAATCCTTGAACGGAGTAAACGGCAGAGGTTTCTCCATCGGGTTGAGAATGGCGGAAGTATCCGTATCGAAATAGTTTAGCCACGCTCTATTGGCAGGGTCGGAGAACTCGCCTTTGTAGTCAAACAACAGGAAATTAACCGGATAGTGCGTTTCGGACGAGGCATTGCGTATCTCTTTTATCAGCACGGCAAGAAGATTGCTTTTGCCTGCCCCCGTTGCTCCTGCCACCAATATCTGTGTATTGGTGATAGCACGGCTATTGATGTCCAAGCGGGCTTCCATATCATCGTCATAGGTTCCCACCAATAAGTCAAGGGCAGGAATATCATACTGCGACTTGCCGCCACGCAAAGGCGAGTGGTGCAACCATTCGTCCATCACGCCGTCTTGCAACAGCATTTCGCGCCCGCGCAGAATCTCCCTGCCGACTACCCTGCTGGCAAAGGCTCCCTGATTCCAATCGCCCTCTACATCGTGGTAGCGCATCTTGATAAGTGCCTCGAACAGACTGCCTATCTGGTTCTTTGTAAAGAATGTGGTAGCATACGGTGTATGAGAGACCGACAAAGGAAAGTGCTGGAAGTCGTCTGTCCGTCGGGGTGATTTGTCGCTCAACCCCACCAACAGGCAAAACCGGAGTACCGTACTCATAGTAAGAGACACCGGACGCACGTTGTCGGAGTACTCGCACAGATTCATTTTCTGCTCAAGAAGGTTTTTGACATCCAGAATGACATCGTTCATTCCTTCGATGGCTTTGACGGTATTGATTTTCAAACTATCTACTTTCATGGTTTCAATCGTTCTCAGGGGTTAAACCGAAATAATCTTCCGATACGGTGGTGCATTGCTGCTCCTTGTCGCGATGCAGCGTATAGGTTTTGGCTACAAACGCCTGTATCTTCTCAAAGTCGTGCTCCGTTGTGATTTCCGTATCCGTACTGAGCAGAATGGTCTGGTGCGCCAAATCAGGGAAATACTTTTCCAAGATAATCTCACGGCTTTCTTTGTCCAGCACACCCATCACGGTATCTATCATTACGGGCGGGTTATAGTCCCCCAACTCATAGAGTACTTTCAGCAGCACCTGCATTACCGTCTGCTTGGCACCTGCATTCAACTGGCTGAGGAAAATCTCATTGCCGTTCTTGTGATAAATCTTAAAAGAGAGGTCTGTGGAGTTGGTTCCCGACAGCACCACACGGCCGATATAACCGGCATAGATAACCAGGTTGATATTCAGTTGCTCCCGCATCATACGCTCGATACTGGCTTTCTTGGAAGCCAGCAGTTTGTCAGACAAAGTCTTGAAGAAATCAGGCAACTTGCAAAGCATATCGTATTGCGGGTCGGGTACTTGCGGAATGTCGTAATCATACGTGGCAATACGCTTGCTCAACAGGTCGATCTCTTTTTCCGTGTCAATCTGTGATTGTTTGAGTTCACCAATATATTTGTTGTTCGCCTCGTATTGCTCTATCAACGTATAATCCGCCCCGCGCAATGCCCGGTAGTAGTCTTCCAGTTGTTTTTTTCGTTTCGGGAGTGACGCAATCTCCATATTGACAGAAATGCGCGTCTCGTCCAATGCGTTGAACGGATTGACATACACCGATTTAATCAGGTTGCCCAGAACATCAATGTCGGTATCATTGAGATAGGGATATTTGTCATCGTGTATGGTACTTTGCTGTGCCTTGTTGCGGATAAAACGTGCTACATCAGCCTCGTCTATATTCTTTTCTGTGGCGTAGTGTTCCGAGATATAGCCCACAATATCATGCGTTAGCCGTTCTATTTGTTCGGCAGTAAGCCTGTCGGTTTCGGCGGCACTGATACGGTTTTTCTCATGGAGTATAATTTCTACCTCCTCCCGCAACACATCGGCTAATTTAGGATAGATGACTTTTGTCTCCAAGTCTTTTGCCAAGGAATCGGCTTCTGTACGGAAAGCACTCTCTTTCTTGCCAAACTCACGCATACTGTCCTCTATCTGCCGTATCCGGTCGCGGGTCATCTCGTCAGCGTTTTTTCCGGCGACAATATGCTCATACATCTCCTTGTTCTCTTCGGCGTAGCGCAGTGCCGAGGCATACTCTTCCCGCATACGTGCCAAGTCCTGCTCTTTTTCGGTCTTGTTCCGCTGGAGGTTTTCATACTCTTTGCGTTGTTGTTCGTTCTCCAGACGTGCCGCTTTCTTTTCGGACAGCAGAGTATTGGATACCGATTGCAGTTGTGCATAGCGGTTGAAGCCCATCACGGAGTTGATGTTCTTGAGTATGAGTTTGTTGATTTGCTCCTCTTTGACCAAATCGCTCGTTTTCATTGCGTCGAACAGGAAATAGTTGCTCAGTTCACGGGGTAGATTGGCGGCAATGATTTTGTTTACCACCTCCTCATTGGTAGCGCGTTGCGAAGCGGGAGTACCGGTGCCATACACGAAGCGGTTGCCGTCCATGTTCAACTCCACGCTTTCCAGTATGCGATTGTCGTAGCAGTGGTAGCGGCGTCGCAGTTTGTAGGGCGTTGTACGCTCTAGTACCACACCCGTGAATGTTATCTCCAACGTAATGACCTGGTTGTCTATCCCCTCTTCGTTGCGCACACCGGCATTCAAAAGTTCCTCAAACTGACGTTTGTCCTTAATCTCCAGCCCGTAAAGTGCACTGTAGATAGCATCAAACAGAGTGGTCTTGCCACAACCGTTGGCACCACCGATGAGAATAATCGGTCGGTCGTCCGTTACCTCGAAATTCAAATCCAGGTGGCGATAGGTCTTGTAGTTCTCTATATAAATATGCTTGATTTTCATATCTCTTTCAGGGCTTTCTTGATTATCTTTGCCAGTGTCTTGTCGTCCACCGTGTTCTGGTTGTTGCGTTCTTCGTGGTATGCCTTGAGTATGTACTCTTTCATCCATTCCGAATCGATGCCAAAGTCTTGGCAGACTTGCTCAATGACCTCCATATCTTCCCGCCTGATGCCATAGTGCAGGAAAGTGCCGTCTATTCCTTTTTTCATGTACGTATCGGTTATGTGTATGTATATCAGTTGTATTGGTCGGGGAAGAAGGTGTTCCAACCGGCTAAGTCTTTGGCGTTCTCAATGGGCAGCGGCGAGTATTTCCAGCAGCCGTTGTCCACAATGATAATACCTCCCACTATCTCCGTGCCTGTTTTTTCTTTCTCTCGGCGGATGTACTCCACCAGTGCATTGTGCTTGTGTACCGTCTCCTGGTCTCCTCCCGCACTTTTCGTATCGAAGAGGCAGATGGTGCCGTTTTGCATACGGATGACATAGTCCACATAGAACAGGTGCTCCCGTCCGTCGGTATGCGGATAGCGGATGGCAAAAGCGTCCGAACCGCTGTCGGCGTTCTTGTACCACCAGTCGATATACCGGCTGTTCTGCTCAAGAAATTCGGTAAACTGCTTCTCGGGATTGAATACATCGTTCGCCTCATAGAACGGCAGGAGCGCATGGTTATGCACGTCCTCGCGCGGGTGGTAAGTGCTGTCGCTATAGAGACGCTCCACAGGTATGCTCCACGGGTAGGAGACAAATCCCAAGGAAGCAGCAGACCGCTTCTCGAGCATATTCTCTTTGTAATAACTGAGGGTACGCGTAATAAAGTCCCGGAACTTGCTTTGGTTGCCATGGTAGAGCACTACTTTGATGGCATCCCATTCCGGCAGGTCGAAATAAAGTTCCAGTGTGTCAAGCAGTACATTTTCCAACATCGGCAGGGCCTTGCTTTTGGACCAGCCGGTCAGCATACTGCCGCAGAACTTGTCGAACACCTGCTGCAACTCGTCCGTGGTGCGGGCATAGCCCGTTTTGTTCTCAACCTTGTAGTCGCGTGCCTCGTCCCAAATCTCCATGTCGGTAGGTATCTCTATCTGGATACGCGCCACGTCAAACCGGATGTTTTGGTTTGCAGCGGCTTTGCGGCGGTAATCCGTATGGACGGCGTCCAACGACCATGCATTCAACTCTTGCTCCTCTTCGTCGGCAAAGAGGTCCAACTTCGGCTCATTGGTTTCGAGCCACAGTTCTGCCATACGCTGTTTGAACAGTCGGCGGAAGTCCGCCCGCAGGACATTGTTCTCTTTGTTGGTGCGCTCCTCTTTGTCAGAGGTAAGCGTGATGTTGTGCAAGTCTTCGCGTTGGTAACTGTGCAGGGTATTGATATAGTGTGCATCGTCCGGCTCCACGCGTATCATATCGGCACTGAGGTCGGTATAGACATAGCCCACATCCAATAGTTGGCTGCCATAGAACCGCTGCTGCGGCATACGCATGATACGCCCCACGGTCTGAATGGTGAACGTGAAACTGCTCAGGCGGCGGAATATAAGCAGCACCGCGGCACGCGGGCAGTCCCAGCCCAAGGCGATGGCTTGTTTGAAGAGGAGTACATCCACCAAAGAGGTCGGGGCTTCTATCCCGTCCAAGTTGGTCTTCTCCCCTGCCAGCCATACCGCCAGTCTGCCATTCTCGCGCGAGATACCGTAGCGGTCTTGCAGTTGCGTGAGCAGATTGGCTTTCAGGTCGTCTTCTTCGCGCGACATGGTCTCGCTGTCGTCGTTGGGCAGTTGGATAAGCAGCAGCGGGTTGATGTTGATACCCTGTGCCTTGTATTCGTCGGCTATCTGCTGCCGCTTCAAGAGGGCTTGCCGGAGCAGGAGAGCGTTCAGTTTCTCGCTGTCGTCGTGGTTGTCCAAGGCTTTCCGCAGGGCGGGGTTGAGCGAGATGGTATGCTTGATCATTCCCGAAGAGATGACGTCCGCCCGTGCGATACTGATTTTGGCATCGGCGTTGCCGGTAACGGGTGTAGCCGAGATACGCACCTCCACTTTGGGGTTAATCTGCCGGAGTACCAGTTCCGACTTCTTGGCATTGACGCCTGCAAACATGTGTTCCTCATCAATGATGCAGACGATAGCGGTATTGCGGCGGCGGGTGTTCTCTATGATGTCGTAGATAGATGCCGTCTGTTCGGAGCCGCGCACCATGACATTGGTTTTCTTGTTGATGCTCTGCCAATTGACAAAGAACACCTGCCCGGGTTCGATGCAGCCGTCCGCACTCAGGTCAAGGTCGTCATAGACGACAGGCTCCAAGATACGCGTCTCGGAGAAAGCGGACTTCATCTTGAGGTAACTCTGTATGTGGAGCGCATTGGGGGCGAGCCAGATGAACGCCACTTTGCGGTACTGGCAGTCTTCGTCCGCCAATCCCGTATGGAGACGCGCCATCACTTCGGTAGCCATCACGGTCTTTCCCGCACCTGTCGGGGCTTGGAACACTATCTTGCGGCGGGTGCCGGCGGCATCCAACTGGTCTATTATCTCACGGCGGAGTTTCTCTACATTCTTCTCTTGGTAAGGCTTGAGTATCATAGGGCGTCCTCCTCTGATTGGGTCGGTTGTTGTTTGCGGGGCAGCACTTTGCGATAGGCATTGAGTATGGCGGCGGGGAGAGCACATAGTTCGACACGGTCTGCCACCGTCTCGAAGTCGGCATCCATGGCGTAGTCGTTGAGGGAGAACACATACACGATGACGGGCGTGGCGGGGTGCATGGTCTGCAACTGCTCCACCACGGTCTCTATGGCATCGGGAGTGTAGATGATAAGCATAGCGCGGGAGCCGTCGGCAAAGTAGCGGAGTACGTCTTTGCGGAACTTGCGGTTGCCGAAGAGCGGCTGCTCGGTATAGATGTCGTTTTTGATACAGAGCATATCGGTAGCGGCACGCATCAACTCGCGTTTGGCGGTAGCCGACGAGTTGCGTGCCACAAAATCGGTTTGGTAATAGCGAAGCGTGTTGTTCTTCAGCCCCGCTATCGGCTCGCCCTTGGGCGTGGTGTAGCCGTTGATGACACGCTTGTTGCGCTCGTAGGTAACCTCCTCGCAGATATGGTTCTCGTTGTTCGTTACAAGAATACACTTGCGGTACCCGCCGTCTTCGGCATTCAGTTGCATTGTAGCATGCAGCGTCGTTCCCGAACCCGCAAAGAAATCGAGGATAGTGGAAGACTTGTTGATATGTAGGCTTATAATGAAAGACAGCAACCCAAGAGGCTTAGCATAGTCAAACACCTTTGAACTAAATATATTTTTAATATCTGCCGTAGCATCCGCATTGAGTATATTGTTAATCAAATTCTTAAACGGAGCCGATTTTTTTACAATAGTTCCCTCATTGTCAGTGTTCATATATATTTTATACCGAACACTCCAACCTGACTTCTTTTTATCATTTGCTACTATTTCAATAAAGCCATTCTTGATACCCCATTCAACTTTTTCTTTACTCCATTTCCATGTCCAACCATCTTGCAAGAAATAGGTTCTATCATTTGGATACAATGTTGTTCCGTCTGGGGCAATAATCGGATAGTTAAGAGAGTCACTATATCTAACGCTACCTCTGTCTAATGAATCTGTATAATATGCTCCACGTACATTGTAGAATTTATCCTTAAACCTATATCTTTTAGCGTCTAAAGCCTCTGTATTCTGTCGAATAATCTCATTTGCAACAGATATATCTTTGCAAAATGCTATGATATATTCTGTTATAGTAGCAATGCCATTAGCATCTGAAGCACCTGTTTTCTTTTGCCAAATAAAACTAGTGAGAAAATTCTTTTCTTCAAACACCTCGTCGCAGAGCAGTTTGAGGGCTGCTTGTTCGTTGTCGTCGATGGAGATAAAGATGACGCCTTTGTCGGATAGCAGGCGTTTGGCGATGCGCAGGCGTTTCGCCATAAAAGACAGCCATTTGCTATGGCGGTACTCGTCGTCGGCATCTACAAAACGGTCGTTATAGACAAAGTCCTTGTTGCCGGTGTTGTAGGGGGGGTCGATATAGATGACATCTATTTGGTTCTCGTGGGTGTAACTGAGCGTGGTGAGTGCCTCGAGGTTGTCGCCTTCAATGAGGATATGGTTGGGTGCATCGGGGTCGTCGGCAAGGATAGCGCGCTCCTTGACCTCCCGCAGCACGGGCAGTTCGTTGCGCAGCCGCTCCTCTACATCCTCTTCTTTCTCCTCCCATACCAAGCCATACCGCTTGCGCTCGTGCAGGAGTTCCAAGAGTTGCGACTTGGTCTCGGCGTCCAGCCCCTCCAGCGCGTTGATTTTCTGCGCGAGTGCCATCTTGTCAATCTTGATAGCCATATCGGTTGTTGTTTTGTGTAGGTATTATTTCAGTTTGTTTTTTGCCGTTCTTAAGTCATAGTGGAGCATATCGGACTCGAACCGACCACCTCAACATTGCGAACGTTGCGCTCTACCGGATGAGCTAATGCCCCGAATTGTTTGCTTTAACCTGCAAAGATACAAAAAAGATTTGAGGTAGGCAAGAGGGAAGGCGTATTTTCAGGGCAACCGCATCAAAATAGTAATGAAACAATGGGGAAATAATACAAAAGTCCTGCCTCTAAATGCCATCAAAAAGACCTAATGAAACGTATATGTAGTTCGGCAAAGCCGATAACGACGCGGGACGCGTCGTCCCCATACATAGCATAGTCATACGGTTTGTGCCAAAC
>CAKVBV010000057.1 GCA_934725535.1 uncultured Bacteroidales bacterium
CCCGAAGCAGGTGGGACTGCCATGCCCCAACGTGAGCAGCAGTTATGTGTTTTGCACGGGCAGCGATTTCTTCGCCTATCCGAACAACTTCAACTACTACGCGCAGTTCTACCGCGACACATTCCAACACGGGGGCATCTCGTTGGAGGAGATGCTGATACCGTTGGTGACCCTTGAACCGAAATGAAGAAGATAGGTCGGATTATCGCGTTGCTGTTTGTGTTGGTTGTGCTGTGGGCGGTGTGGTCATTGTTCTCGCACGGTTTCTCTGTGCCCGATGCCGCCGACTATCCGCACCAACTGCGTGTGCTGACCTACAACACTCATGGGCTCGGACTGACGGGCAATAAGAATGCGCAGGAGTTGCTTGCATACGTCAGTAGCCAAGACGCCGATATCGTGTGCATGCAAGAGGTGAGTGTCTATAAGAACTCCGACCATCTGAGTCTGCCCGAACTGCGACGCGCGATGCGGCAGTACCCCTATACCTACTACGATTTCAAGGTGTATAACAGCCATCGGCAGTTCGGCAATGTGGTGTTCTCGCGATACCCGCTGATACACAAATACACACTGCCCTACCAGTCGCGGTCGAATATCAGCAGTAGGTGCGATGTGGTGGTGGGTACGGACACGTTGCGGCTGATAGTCAACCACTTGGAGAGTTACCGATTGGACAGGAATGACTTGCAGTTGGACTCCATACGGGCTACCTCGTTCAAGAACAGTACCCTCAACCGCAAGTTAGAGAGTGCAGGCAAACTGCGCCGCCAACAGGCCAATGTGGTGCATAGCGAGGTGAAGTCCTCGCCCTATCCCGTGCTGGTGGTGGGCGACTTCAATGCACCCCCCACCTCGTATGTGTATTGGCGAATCAAATTCGGATTAAGGGACTGCTTCTTGGAGACCAGCCGTGCACATCTTGGCAATACGTACACCCGCCACCATTTGGGCATACGAATCGACTATATCCTTTGCTCGCGAATCCTGCAACCGCTTGATTTCCATATAGATAAAGTTCACTATTCCGATCACTACCCGATTATGGCAACGGTGGGATGGTAAACTTCGATTTTAGTATTTGTACACCTTCACCGTCTGGCGGGGCACGTAGTCGTTTTGCAGTTGCAGCAAATAAAAGCCCTGACGGAGGGAAGAGACGTTCACATAGGTGGTGTTAGGTTCTTCCATAACCAAAGTGCCCGACCAGTCGTACAGGCATACGTCTGCGGGTTGGGAGAGGTAGATGTAGTCGGAGGTGTAGGTGGGGTACGCGTCAATGGGTGAGTCGTGTGCGGCGGACTCTTGGTATGGGCGTGCGATGAGCAGGAGCAGGTTGCCTGCGGCTATGGGACAGGTGCCTGCATAGACAGGGCGACCAGTAAAATAGTCGTGCCATGTCAGTGTGGAGGCTGTACGGGTGGTGTCGGTATTCGGGTCGGGAACCGTAACTGTGAGGTCTTGGTCGGCGGAGCAGTTGCCCGCTACAAACAGTCCGAGCGTGTCGGATTGCCACCATATATACTTGACAGCCTTGCCGCTACCGAGTTGCGACTGCCGGGGTGTGCCCTCGAACAGTTGCGGCATCACGTGGGTACGGAGATTGACAATCTTCGACACCTTGTCGTATTGCGCCATACGAAGGCTGTCGGTGAACCACCCCAACTTCTCGGGTTGCTCTTTTATCGATGTGCGGTTGTTGCTGCTGATTGCGGTAGAGCCACGGGTGGAGTTGATGGAATAGTCGTAGCCCAGTTCGTTGAACTGCCATATCATCTTGGGTCCGTTGAGCAGAATGTTGAGCGCAAGGGTCATAGGCACACGGCTGAGGCGTGCTTCTTCGTTCTCTTTGACTATGCCTTTGCCGTAGGTCTTCGCCTTGTAGTAGTTGCGTTCCTCGTCGTGGCTCTCGCAGTAGGAGACGTATCCCTTGCGGTTGGCTTCGCCGATGCCGTCGCTGGTCTGGTAGCCCATTGCCATTTGGGAATAGGCATTGTTGATGTTGTGCCAGCAGAGCATACCTTTTTGGATTAGTTTGGGTCGCTCAGTGCCCATGTTGCTGCCCCAGTGCTCCAAGATGAAGTACGCGTCGGGTGAGGTGGCTTGGATAGCATTCTCGTAGTAGTAGCATACGTTGTCGAAGGCATCGTTGGTCTTGCCGCAGAAGCCGTGCGAGAGGTCCATACGGAATCCGTCCACCTTGTATTCGGTGAGCCAGTATTTGAGTGCGCGTGTGAACATCTTGCGGGTCTCGGGGAAGTCGTGGTTCCAATCCTCATAGACATTGTCGGAGTGCGGTGCCACTGCGTTGAACCAAGGGTTATAGACCAGTTCGGCTCCGTAAGGGTATAGTTTGTTCTGCGGGTTGTTGCCCGTAGCGTGGTTGAAGACCATATCCATGATGACCGCCATGCCGCGGGCATGGATAGAGTCGATTAGTTGACGGAACTGGTCGGGTGTGCCGTACTGTGTGTCCACGGCAAAGTAGTGGTTGGGCGAATAGCCCCAATTGTAATCGCCATCGAACTCACAGACCGGCATAAACTCAATGGCATTCACGCCCAACTGCTGTATATAATCCAAGCGTTCCATCACGCCCACAAAGTTACGCTTGGAGGTATAGTCATAGACCCACATCTCATAGATAACCAGGTTGTTCTTGTCGGGACGCTTGAAATTGAGCGTGGCATCGTCCCACTTGTATGGTTGCTGTGCCGTACGCAGGGAAGACTGATAGGCATTGTCTTTCCAATACTGAACAGGGGCAAAGCCGTCGCTCACATAGACCTGCTTGCCGTCGGCACGTACTACAAGATACTGATAGCGATGCTCCACGTTGGGGGTTACGGTGACAGGCAGCCAGAAATGGCATGAGTCGCGGTACATCTGATAGTCCTCGGAGGTGGTCCAGTTGTTGAAGTCGCCCACGATATAGACGGCTTTCGCCGGCACAAGGACATTGGGGTTGTTGGGTTGTTTGTTGCCTGCGGCAAAAGTGCAGAGCGTTACGCGTGTGTCATCGGCAGGGTCGAAGTTTTGCCCTAACTCAACACCCTCGGGCAATGGTTTGCATATTGTCTGCGCCATGACAGTGACAGTGCGTGTGCAGCGCGAGGTGTCGGTAGCGGTAGCGGCAGTCATGGTGACGGTGTAGTTACCCTTTTCGGGGAAAGTGAGTGTGGTATCGTAGGTGGTGCCGTGCCCCTTGCCTTGCTCTGTGCTGTTGGTCGTCAGAAGGAAGTCAGCCTCTTCGGATGTGGTAAAGGAGAAGGCTACAGAATCGCCTGCCTCTATCATCACATCGGTGGCAGGGGTATTGCATACGAGTGCGAGTCCCGAATCATAAAGGTCCACGAAGTAGTCTCCACCCGATGCGGTCTTGCCCTCAAGGTTTCCGTCAGGTCCGTCGTTGAAGACAAAGCAGAGTTGGGTAATCTCTATGTTGTCTGCCACACCATAGTAGGTATGGATATTGGGAGTGATGTGCAGTTCCCAGTTACCGTCGGCATTCTTGGTCATGCGGTATTTCTCAAGCCCGTCGCGCCATGTGCCGCACTTCTGCCAAGAGGTGCCGTTGTAGGTTACACCCGTGTGGGCATAGCACTGCTTGGCGTTGAGCATACCCTTGTTGCCCTCGCGCGGGTTGAAGATGATGGTTACCTCACCACGGTAGTTTTTCTGTATAAAGGCAGGGACAGTGGTAACGGTGGCAGTGCAGATGGTGGCTGCAAGGCACAGGAGAGAGAGGAATAGTTTTCGCATGAGTTTACGTTGAGTTTATGGGTTGATGAGTTTATGGGTTGATACGTGGTTTATTGAGTTTATGGGTTGATATGGCGGAGTTGTCAGTATGATGACGACGCGAGCCGCGTCGTCTCCCATGCACAGTATAGTCCGCGTGCCAGTTCTATTGATTATGCTACAAAGGGCGTGCCATCACGGCGCGCCCTTTGCCCTAATCATACATATCTATATTCAAATAGAACTAATACCATTATTTTTGTATGAATTTCTTTCCGTTTTGCAGTACGATACCACGGTAGTTGCCGTCCACCTGTACGCCGAGCAGGTTATATACAGGAGCATTGGCATCCGGAGTGCCTGCATTGACCACCTCAGTGGGTGTGGTTGCGGTATAACCAATATAGATAGCGTCCGGAGCAAGGGTGAAGTAGATGTCGTACTTGCCCGTCTCACCTACAAGGTACTTGCCGTCTGCAATAGTGATGTTCTCTGTACTGCCCTCTTTGATGTTCTCAATGACCCAAGCCTGTTGCGCGCAGTTGTTGTACATGGTGAAGGTGTCTCCCTTTTTGAGGTTCAGGTTAAGCACCATGTATTCTGCTGCGTTCTCCGGATTGACAGTTGCTGCGGTGTATTCCTCGCCCAGCATCACGCCATAGTCGGGTGTGCAAGGCACAGGAATCTCTTCGAGCGTAGCATACCATATTCCGTCATAGAAATAAGGCTTGGTCTTGTCGAAGTTCAAGTCGGCTGTTTGGTTGCCCTCGCCTCCATTACCATTGTTGAAGATGATGTGTGTGAAGGTATCTGCAAATTCGTAGGAGTACACATCAAATCCGTTCTTTTGGTCGGCAGTCTTGGTCATGGCTTCGCCCGGGAAAGCCGCTTTCCAGTTTGCACCCTCGAAGACGTAAGCATACACCTTCTCCCAATTGGTGGTGTTGACATAGTAAGCGGTGATGTTTTGTACGGGTGTGGGAGACGCAAAGGAGCCTGTAAGGCAGATGTTGGTGCCGTTGAAGGTGAGTTTGACATCGCCCTTGGCTGTGAGTACGAAAACGATATTGCCGTCTTTGTCGGTCTGAATGTTCTCGGAAGAGCAGGTGTTGTCAAGGTCAGTGTAACCGAAATGGAGGTTCCACGTACCGTTGGTGACTTTGAGACGCATGGTGTCGCCTGCTGCAAGGTTGGTGAATGTGTAGGTGGCAGGAGCGTCTGCAGTGGCTTTGCCGAGTTGGATGGCTTTCTCATTCCACGCCTTGTCTGCGCCAACGAGTTTGTCGTTACCCGTGATGTAGTAGGTAGGAGTCTCTACAGGGGCTGTGTAGGTTGACCAAGTGCCAACGCTATTGGCACCTTGCCCTTCTCCCCAACCTGTGATAGTGAAACAGTTGTTCGTACCGATAGTGAGGTCTCCTGTTTTATTCCAAAGCCCATCATTTCCGTTCCAAGCAATGGTGGTTGTACCAGTCTTCTGGCGAGTAAATATACATTGGGTTGTACCATCAGGAACTTCTGCTTGGTACGTAAGCGGGTCGTTATTCACTGCGGTCATGTGAACATCGGTGTCGCCTGCTCCCCATGCGTGAATGAAGAACTCAGGGGATGCTTGTCCCCATAGACCACTACCTCCTGTGTTGAGGTAAATGGTTTTTGCGCTCAGCGAGAACATACAGGCGAGTGCAAACAGTAATGAGATAGATTTTTTCATAATGTTATAATTTTAGTTGTTTAGTAGTTATTTGTCTTTTTGGTATCCATTGCTTATCCCTTCGCTATCCTCTGCTTATCCCTTGCTGTTTGGCACGAGAAAGTGCGAATAGCAAAATGATAGTCGGCTGCGCGATAATGGTTACACGATGATGGCTTACGCGTGTTTGCCAATGCAGTTCATTTCGCCCTGCGGGCGATGACGACGCGAGCCGCGTCGTCCCCCAAGCATTAAGGCAGGAGGTAGGTGCGACCGCGTTGGACGACAATGCCATGGTAGGTGGCATCGACCTGTATGCCGAGGATGTTGTACATCGGTAGGGTGAGGTCGAGGGAGAAGGCGTCGTTGGTTGGCACGTCCTTCGTGGCAGTGGGGGCTGTGCAATCCTGCTGTAACTTCTCGGCTCCGCCTGACCATATATAGCAGACATCTTCATCGGTATAGAGGTCAGAGGTTTGCTCCTTGCCCTGTCCTGCATTGAAGATGAAGTTGATTGCCTTGAGGGTGGCATCGAACTGGTGGTAGTAGTAGCCCTCGGCGTTGGTGAGCGTCATCTCCGTACCCGGCCACTTGCCCGTGTATTCGGTGGTCTTGCCGTTGGTGGTCAGCCATGAATAGAGGTACACCTTTTCCCATGTTGCCGGTTTGTAGAAAGAGACAATGATAGGCGTTGTCTGGGGCTCTTTCCTGGTGTACTCGCAGGTCTGCACGGCGGTCTCGGTGCTTGCCGTCTTGGCATACGCTGTGAGGGTAGTGGTATTGTTGATAGTAAACGAGACCTCGCTGCCTGCGGCAATACGTGTGGCAGATGTCTTGGGGTCGGTGGCATCGATGGTGTAGTATATCTCTGCCGTCTCTGTGCCGCCGATGGTTTTCATACTGATGCGCAGCGTGTCGGTCTTGAAGGTGGTGCTACCCGGGGAGATGATTAGTTTGGGTGCTACGGCTTTGGTGGTCTTGGTCCATATTGCATAGTCTGTGCCCGATGCGGCTTTGGTGTAGCCTGATTTGGAAGACGATACACGGTTGCCGAGTTCGAGAATGAGGGTGCCGTTCTTGCCTGTTACAGTAGCGCGGTAGCCGCTCGCGTCCGCCTCGTCGGAGACGCTGCTCTCAGAGTGTACGCCGACTGCTTTGCGCGCGAGAACCATGGGTGCGATGGCATCTTTGTACTCTTTCCAGTGGGGGTAGAAGACGCACGGCACGCCCGGCATGGAGAGGATAAAGGCATTGGCTTGCAGCACTTTGGCTTTCATGGCGGGCTTCATGGAGTTGCCCTTGCCGCCGAACTCGTTGTCGTCGCGCTGGTAGGTGTCGTGGCTGTCCACGAAGGTTACGGCATACTTGCTGTGCCCTGCGCCGAGGAGTCCGGAGCCCTTGCAGCCGGAGTAGTTGTCAGCCGCCATGGATTTGTTGAAGGCATCGTACTTGGTGGCGAAGTCGAAGGTGAGGGTGTTGCAGCCCGCGTCTTGTATGCGGCTCCATAGGGTGGCGGCGTTGCCGTCCCAGTATTCCATGACGGAGAAATAGCCTTCGGACGCCTTGTTGTAGTCGTTGATGTGGGAGTTGTGGAAGCCCTTGCAGTAGTCGTATCGCCAGCCGTCGTAGTGCATCTCGGCTTTCATCCATTGGAGGTAGGCGCGGCACATCTCGCGCACTTGGGCGTTGTTGTGGTCCCAGTCGCGTGCGGCACCGTAGTTGGCTTCGCTGCCATAGCCGTCGTCGGCAGCACCGGTGGCTGCCCCCTTGCATGAGCCTACACCCTTATCATTGGTGGTATTGACCTCGTCGGTCTTGCATATCCACGAGGCATCGGGGGCGAAAGAGCCGTACTCGCCGAAGTCCTCCTCGTAGAAGTCGCACCAATCCGATTTATTACCGCTGTGGTTGATGACGATGTCGGCAATGACTTTGCTGCCGCCAGCGTGGAGAGAGGAGATGAGTTTCTCCAATTCGGCACGACTGCCCCAAGCGGAGTTCTGGTTGCAGTACTGAGTGGGGTGGTAGCCTACTCCACCCGATGACTTTGCCGAAGGCGGAAGCCATACGAGGTCGAAGTATGCGGCTATTTCGCTTGACTGTGCGAGCAAGGTGTTCCAGCGGGTATTGCCGTGTCCCTTGCCGTCGGCGTTGGAGTCCCAATAAAAGGCTTGGAGCATAACATCGGTGCATTGGGAGGGGACGGAGGAGGTGTACTGCGATGGGTTGTCGGGGTTGTCGGGATTATCAGGAGTGTCCGAGCAACCTTTTGCCGATTCGATGTAGAGCATATCATCCTGCCATTTGAGTTTGATATACACATCGTACGAGTCTGCGACTTTGCAGGTGATGCCCTTGTCGCTTGCAGCGAAATTCTGATAAGAGCCGAATTGGTCTAATACAGCGACTGCCCATTCTGCTCCGGCACCATTATTGGCTCCTTGGTCAAAACAGGTCAGTATGTCGCCCGCCTTGAGCGGTATGCACGATGCTTTGTATTGCGTGCGCTTTTGAAAATCTTGTTCGCCGGTATTGACAGCAGGATAGTCTGTGGTACCATTGACACGCACGAAATACGGCTCCGCATAGGCGGATATGCCCGTATAGAGGAAGATAAATAATAGACAGAATAATACCTTTTTCATGCCATTAGACTTTAACCGTTGTTTTATGTAAACGGCACAAAATTAGGCAAAAATGCTAATGCCTACAAATGATAGCAGTCAGAATGCTACTTTTTTGTTGATATTTTTTACGCAAACGGTTGCACTAGTTATAGTAAAGGCTACCTCCCAACCTGCATAGTCGAGGTGATAGACGCGTGTGGGGTCGTCTTGGTATGCCGGACGGGGGTCTTGTGAGAGCAGTTCTTCAATGACTTGCCACGGACAGCCTGCGTGCGTTGCCTGCTCTAACAGGTCGGCGGGAACAGATACAGGCAGACGGTAGTCCTTGGTGGCTTCAGCAAAGCCGTTGCGGGCATCGGGGTGGCTGTCGGTGAAACTGAGGTAGGGTTTGATGTCGAAGACAGGCGTATTGTCCAACAGGTCGGCACCTGTAACCACCAGAACAGAGCCATGGTGTGGTGTGTCCTCTATGCGCAACAGACGGACACAGGTCAGTCCGATGGGATTGGGGCGAAAGGGTGAGCGTGTGGCAAAGACCCCCATACGAGTGTTGCCTCCGAGCCGTGGCGGGCGGACGGTAGGGTGCCATGCGGGAGTAACGGCATTGTCTGTGTCCCTGTAGGTGTCCGCAAGATGGAAGCCCCAGAGGAGCCACAGATGGCTATAGTCGGTGATGCCACGGAGTGCCTCGCGTGCGCGATAAGCAGGTGTGAAGACAATGCGGGTCTCTATGCAGGAGTCTTCACGGCTCTGGCGGGGTATGCCGAACTTCTGTGTGAAGCCGTTGCGGGCGTAGGCGATGACTTGTAATTCCATGTTAAGCGATGGGTGTACTGAGATTTATGAACCAGTTTCGACTGCAAAGATAATACAATTCTCGTGTTTTAGTATTCATTAGATGAGAAAAAAAGAGAAAAAATGCACATCTATTTGTGTATGTCAAAAATAAGCAGTACTTTTGCACCCGCTTTCCGCCAGAAGACCCCCGAGGGTATGGGAATGGGAGGCGCAAGGTACCTTAGCTCAGGTGGTAGAGCAATGGACTGAAAATCCATGTGTCCTTGGTTCAACTCCAAGAGGTACCACAAAGAAGACTGCTGATGGCAGTCTTCTTTTTATTATGCTTGCTCCTTGGCGTGGTTTGAGAGGATCGGATGATAGCACTATGTACGGTACGCTTGTGGTGGTGAGGTAATGATGGTTATTTCTTCTTTTTCTTTGCGGAGAAAGCGGGAACCTTGTTGTCTGCTATTGCCAACGGGCGTTGCTGCAACGTCTTCATTATCGGTTCAAACTCGGGGAAATCACATCTCAGTACGCCATTAGAGAGCGTCAAGATGTCTTCTTTCAAGCGTTCAGTGCCCGATTCCTGTTCCTTGTTCCAAATGGCATTCTTCTGCCGCATGCACTGGGCAATGTAGATGGTCATCTGGTGTTGGCGTGTAGCATCCGGCTCTTTGGCAGCCAATGCTACCATATCTTGGATAATGCGCCCATAGTTGCGCATACGGACAGGGGTAGTATTACGTTTCAATGTATCGCTCATAATCTTGTAGTTGCTTATTTCTGTTTGATTAGGTATATCATTGTAGGGTAGTGATCGGAGTAGCCGTCCTGCCATACGCCGCTTTTGACGGTGCGGAACGGGGTACCTTTATCTTTTCCTTCTTGTACGGTCAGGAATGGCTTGTTGAATATCTGCGGTTTCCAATATGTCCACTTGCCGTCTTCGAGATTGGCGTTCATCAGCGGTTCGGAGATAATGATTTGGTCGAACAAGTTCCAGCCACCTCCATACGCCAGACTGCCTATGCCGCGGTCTAACATCTGCCACATAGTGTTGAAGAACCCTTGCGGCTCCACCTCCTCGCGCGTCTTCTTGGCGTTCATCACCTCGGCGCAACTATGGTTGAACGGGTCATCATTCAAGTCACCCATAATGATTATCTTGGCATTCGGGTCCACCCTGTATATGCTGTCGCATACATAGCGTGAGAGCATAGCAGCGGTGTCGCGTGTAGCACGGCTGCTCTCCTCACCGCCGTAGCGACTGGGCCAATGGTTGACACTGATATGTATCTTGTCGCGTACAATCTTGCGGTTGTCGTCCAACAGATACCCTGATATCCACAACTGCAGGCGGCTCTTGACTACCCCTCCGTCAGCATAGTGCGCAAACAGTTCATACCCTTTCACCGACACCGGCTTGAACATCTCCGGATTATACAGGAAGCCCACGTCCACACCGCGGCGGTCGGGTCCCTCCAACAGGATAGGCTCGTAGTTGCGGTTATACTTCTTGAGTTCGGCACACAAATCGTTCAAGCAGCCGATATTCTCCACCTCACCCACGCCGATACAAGTAGCACCACGCGGGTCAATATCCGTACCTATCTGCGAGATAACATAAGCCATATTGTGGATTTTATGCTCGTATTTCATAGGTGTCCACTTCATACCGCCGTCTGGCAGGTACTCGTAGTCGTTCTTACCCTCATCGTGGAGAGTGTCGAACAGGTTCTCGAGGTTGTAGAATGCCACACAACGCACTATCGTCTCGTGCGACTGCCCGCGCAGACCGGTTATCCCGCACAGCAGGATAGCCAACAGCAAAAAAGTTCTTACTCGAAATTGTCTCATATAACAATCATACTATTTCGCTACAAAATTACTACTATATTTTGAGATATACAAAAATATCCGTAATTTTGCGGCGTTTTTAGCAGGTATCAACATATAGCAAACACACACATACACATAATAAATTACGTATATGGCATCAGTAAACAAAGTTATTTTAGTAGGCAATGTCGGCGGTGATCCGGAAATCCGTTACTTGGACCGTAACACAGCGATTGCCAAATTCAATCTCGCTACCACCGAGCGCGGTTACACTATGCAGAATGGCACACAAGTACCCGACAGAACAGAGTGGCACCCTATCGTACTATGGCGTAACCTCGCCGAGTGGGCAGAGAAGTATGTTCGCAAAGGTATGAAACTCTATGTAGAGGGCAAACTGCAGACCCGCACATGGGAGAAAGACGGTATCGTTCGTCGCAAGACAGAGATTATAGCCGAGAACGTGCAAGTACTTTACCGCCCCGATGAGTACCGCACCAACCGAGTGCAACCCGAGGCGGAGGAGAATATAACCGATATGCCGCAGACCGACAACTTTGCGGAGGAGGATAACAACATCTTCTAATTTGTAATACCCCTTTCCCGATACAAGAGACTGCCTGACCAAGTGTAGGCAGTCTTCTTTATTCTTGTATAATACTTCTATTGGTCGTTCACACGCGGGAATATCGTGGGCGACTGCCATGAGGTCAGCGACACCCGAATAGGGAAGATGTACTTCTCTGCTTTCTTCCATCCTGTGGGGGCAGGGTCCGGGATAATGCTCTCCTTAATCAGCGAATAGTCCTTGGCATCCAATGCGTAGTAGCGCGTGTCAGTGGCGGTGAAGATACGCACCGTCCAGTCGTGCATATTGCCCATCATCAGTATCTGCATCTCTTGCGGGTCGTACTCGGGGATACCCAACCGCTCCAACTGCAAGGTCTTTCTGTTGACTACATATATATGGTGTTTGCTATCCACCACAAAGCCGAGGTTGCGCATATTGTCGAACTCCGTTACAAACACCGCTATCAACTCGGTGTTTTCCGGCAATGTGATATTCCTGACTATCGGGCTGCCTTTTGCCATACGCAGGTTGAAGAGTTTGCCCTCGCTGTCGGTGAGCAGATAGCCGTTATCATACGCCTTGCGCGTGGATGGGTTGCCCCATACCAAGCAGGCTGGGAACACAAATCCGTGCGCCTTCATTACCGAGGTGAACATCTCTGATTTGTCCGTATTTATCTCATTCGTCTCCGCGGTAACGAACTCTATTCCCTTGTCTGTCAGGCGGAACACATCTTCGGGCAGTTGCAAGTCCACACGCCCTGACTCTGAGTCCAGCAACTCATACAATGGCACACGCGGTTTGTTGAGTTGCGCGGGGCTGGTCTTGAACGTGAACTGCTCACGCCGCAGCACCTTGGTGTCCATCGCTTCGCCGAACAGCGTGTCGGGCAGGCGTCCTTCGGACAGCAACTGTCGGTAGAAGAAATATGGCAGTATGGAGTCCGTCTCGTCCTGTGTGTAGATATTTCCCTTGCTGTCCACAAAGTTTCCGTCGCTGCGGGTGATAAAGTCGTCCACTATCGGGCTATAGTACACAAACGAGTCGCCTTTCTCCACGGGAATAAGCAGGGAGTACAGCCATGGCAGTATCCACAGTAGCAGCCCTACCGCCACCACTATCACAAACGCTTTATATATCTTCAACCCACTGATTTTCATACCTTGCACATTAACTATTAACCATTACTTATTACTTGTTTACAGCCCTAATCCCTGCTTGAATCTGTCAATACTCAACAGCGGCAGCGCACTGCACAACATCGTGAACACCGCCATGATGGGCAGAAAAGCATTGTATGCCTCGGGCATAGGACTCATATAGAAGCCTCTCAGGCAGGCTCCCGCAAACAGGAGTTCGGGTATCCGCATTTTCCATGTCGGCTCCAATGTTATCCATACGGCAAAGAAATACGCCAGCACGCCAGCCAAGTACCACACCAATGCCGTCAGGAAGATATGGCGCAGTATCTCTGCAGGCAGCCACAGGCTCATCACCCCGAAGCACACGCCCAAGTTCAATACTGCCAATCCAATCATTACCACGGCTCCGTACAGCACCATTGTGCCGATACTCTTCCAGTTCTCTACGGGAAGGTGCAGCGTCAGTTTGATGCGTTTCTGCGTCATCTCGGGCAGCATCTGCGCCACGCCCAACAGGATACCCACCACTATCGGCACAAACCGCAGCGGCTCTATCAGCAGCGTATCGCGGTTGAGCAGCGTGTCCCACACCGCCATCACACCATGCGACTCAACCACCCTGCCTATCGTTATCAGCACATACGTGCACAGCCCCATACTTGCCACGTATGCGAGCACTACCGCCATACGCGTCTTCAGCCACTCTTTGAAAAATATACTCCGCAACATAATTATTAATTCATAATTCCTAATTCATAATTAGTACTTTCCCGTCATCTCTATGAAGGTATCTTCCAATGTCGATGTGGGTGTAATCAGCTCACTCACAGGGCATTGCTTCAGGATTTTGCCATAGTCCATGATGATGCAGTCGTCCACCAAGCGTTCGAGGTCCTGAATGATGTGCGAGGTGAGGAAGACCGTCTTGCCTTTTGACTTGCAGAAGTCGCGCAGGTACTCTACGAACAGCCGTCTGTAGCCCGGGTCCAAGCCCAACGAGAAGTCGTCGAGGATGAGCAGTTCGGGGTCTTGCGCCATGAGCAGCCCCAATGCCACCTGCGAGCGTTGTCCGTTGGACATCTGGTTAAGCCGCTGGTAGTCTTTCACCCGCAGCAGACGCATCAGTTCATAGTACGCCTCTTTGTTCCACCGCGGGTAGAAAGGCGCATAGAACCGCTCTATCTGCGCAATCGTCATAAACGGGTACTGCACATGCCCCTCCAGCAACAGTCCTATCCGTTGCCGCACATGCGCCGGCATCGTCCGCGTGTCGTACCCCAACAAGCGGCAACTGCCAGCCCATGGGCGTATGAACCCCGACAGGATGTTTATCGTGGTGGTCTTGCCCGTTCCGTTCTTGCCAAGCAAGCCCAATATACGACCTTTCGGCACAGAGAACGACAAGTCTTTGTATATCAACCGCTTGCCGTAGTAGTGCGTTACATGGTCGTACTCAATCATGATTTCGGTGTCTGCCATACTATTCGCCATATTATCGTCAAAACTATCTTCTAAAAGTTATACTATCCAATCCATACTACTCATTCCGCCTGAAAGGTTGTACAAGGGGTGCACATACCCTTTTTCCGAAATCCAATACAAAGATAATACAAAATCGTCCGAAATCCAAATTTATTTTCGTTTTTTCGCCAAAATGGTGCATTTTGCATTTTCGGCTTGTAAACCACTGACACTCAATGCCAAAAAATCTTCATTTTTTCAGTGGTTTCTATGCACTTTTCCAAAAACGGCAGTTTTAACAAAAGTTGTATTTCAATTTGTATGCGAAGGCTCCGTAGAATGCCAATATGTCTCCACCCAAACCCATTGTTGTATAAAAGCATTGTTGAGCACCAGTTCTCCGTTAATGACCGTGTAATTGACCGTTAATGCATAGTCGGATACAATACGCCATACTTCCCATTAAACTACCACCAAAAACACAGAAAAACATGTAATTATCCACGAATTATCCATTAATTCATTATCGGGTACAGGGCTCCGTTAATCACCGTGTAATTGACCGTTAATGCATAGTCGGACAAAGGACACTATGCAGCCCATTAAACTGCCACTAAAACATTGAGAAACATGCAATTATCCGTGAATTGGCCATTAATTCATTTAGCATTTACGAATTTACGATGTACGATTTATTGGATATGTATTGCTATTTGACCAATAAACACATCAAACCAACAAAAAAGAGAGACGCGGCAGAAGCCACGTCTCTACAGAATCAATATGCACAATATCCAACTTCGTTCCACGTATCGAGCGGGGCTCTATAGTGTTGGATATTTCTCTATCAGATATAACTATTCTACCTCCTCGCCAGTGAGGGTGTAGGTCTTGCCGCCACGGAGGATATAGACTTGACCGTTATGGAAGACTTTGCGAGGAGTGTCGTTGCCTGACAGGTTGTCTCCATTCAGGGCATCACCATTCGGTGCTGAGCCTTCGATGTTGTTGAGGTCGGTGGTGATATTTTCACCCTTGGTGGTGAAGGTACCCGTGTAGGACTGCAACACGTTCTCGTCGTAGTCCTTAACCGTGAGGTCGTAGGCGTAATGAGTGCCACTGCTGAGCCCTGTAACCGTGAAGCGGTAGCCTGCTTGTGTGAGTATGGCACGAGGATTGCTGTGTGCTGCGCCATTACGGGCAGGGGCAAAAGCGATGTTAGTCAGTTGTCCGTCAGCATTGAAGACCAAGGTACAGAACACTTGCCCGTCTTTGGTGATTTGGATAGTATAGGTATCGGCATTATCGTCTGTGGGCCATATGACAATCACATCGTTCTCACCCGGGCGCACGGTGACACTATCACCCGACGAAACAGGGGCGGCACCAATAGACAGGACATTGAAAACTCCCCAATAAGCGTGGGTCTTGTATTTCTTGACGCTCACAGAAGGCACATACAAGTCGGCACGTGTGCTGACCTCGCGGAAGGTGTTGCTGCTGACGGTCGGCACCTTGGTGGCATAGCAAGTCATTTCGTAGATACTTTGGCAACTACTCAACGCATAATCGCCCATAGAGGTAAGTCCTGCACCAAAAGAGACAGTTTCCATATTCTTGCATCCACTGAAGAGGCTGTCTAACAAGTATCGTTTGGCAGTCTCTTTTCTGTAGAGTATGGTTGTGTGTAAAATATAAAAGTTGTG
>CAKVBV010000058.1 GCA_934725535.1 uncultured Bacteroidales bacterium
ACGATCAACGCACTATCTCACACTACTACAAAACAGAAAAACTGCCTAACAACTTTACATTGTTAGACAGCCTCTTTGTCTGTAGACAGGCTGCTTGTCACGAGGACAAGAAACGTACTGTCAGAAGGGGTGATTATTTCACGCGACGCTCCGGAATACGTGCCTTCTTACCTGTGAGATTACGGAGGTAGTAGAGTTTTGCACGGCGAACCTTACCATACTTGTTGATGGTAATCTTCTCAATGAACGGACTGTCCATAGGGAAGATACGCTCTACACCCACATTGCCCGACATCTTGCGGACAGTGAAGCGTTTCTTGTCTTGGCTGCCGTGGATAGCGATAACATCACCACGGAACTCCTGGATACGCTCCTTGTTACCCTCTTTGATACGATAAGCCACAGTGATTTGGTCACCTGCTTGGAATGCAGGGAACTCTTTCTTCTCACCTGCGAATGCCTCTTCGGCAATTTTCATCAAATCCATTTCTCTTGGTTTTAATGGTTAATGGCTATAGTATGCACTACTGTTCGGAAAGAGTTGTTACCTCACACCCCTCCTTGAGAGGGGGCTTTGGGTCTCTCCTAATCGATCGCCAGAGACTATAGTTGAAATCGGCTGCAAAGGTACTGCAAATAAATGACCTGTGCAATAGAGAATACAAAAAAACGTGCTTAGAGACTGATGAGGTAGTACATTGCCGTAGTGTAGAAATCTGACAAGTACGGTATCTGCAATAGGCGTGGTATGGCACGGGGTTTGAGATGGAACTTGATGTCGTAGTTAGGGTTGATGAGGTAGTGAGTGCATCGTAAGACACGGAATTGCTCATCGTGAAGGATACGCTCAAAGCGGTGGATAGAGATGCCCGTGGTCTTGATGTCAAGCAGTTCGCGGATGACTCCTTCAGGTTCGTGTCCCATAGTGAGCAGTGCTTTGTATAGGGTTCGTGGCAGCAGGTGAATCCATGGCAGATGCGACAATACACGATGGCGGCACACTTGCTGATGCCCGCCAAAAGGATTGCGCCACACGGGAAAGCCAAAGAAGACAACCGTCTTCTCGTTCATAAAACGCTTCATATTGTGCATGAAGACCTCTTGGTGGGGTATATGCTCAATCACATCACGGAGTACGATAATATCAAACTCTCCTATCTCTTCGGGTGCTATCTTGTATATGTCGTTGCATATAAGGTGCATACGGGCTGAATAAGTGTGTGTGGAGAAATGCTCCTTAGCCACTTCTATCCGTGGGCTGCTGATGTCAATACCCCAGCACTCGCATCCCCTGTCCAAGAAAGGAAGAAGGTTGCCTGCCTCTCCACAACCTATCTCAAGCACACGCTTGTCAGGCGTAACAGGACATTGTTGCTCAATATAAGGAATGACATAGCGACGCATGCACTCGGCTTGCTCGTTGAAGTATCGGTTATGGTCTTTATGACGCTGTTGCATATTCTAAATGTTTGTATATCTGTTGATTATATCTTTCCAGAAGGTGTCGTACTCATACTTGTGCCATGCGTGGCATCCCATCGGCAATTGTCCTATCCGTGCATATAGTTCTTTTGGGAAACGGTCAAACCCAAAGTATAAGGCTTCTTCGGGAGAGGGTTTGCGAAGGGCGTACACACTCAGGCTGAGCAGGCTGCCCCAGAAGTCGTCCTCATTGTACGTCCAACGATTCAGTATCTGTACAGGTTCGGCACCTTGAAGCCAATAAACCAATGCCTTGGCAACAAGCCACCAGTAGTTGCGCTGCCATAGTAAGGATGATGTCAGTATGCTATGCAATGTGAATACCCGTTTCTGTCCGTCAAAGAAACGCAAGAAAGCAGCAATACTCCTCAGGCAGAAACCACCGTTACCCACCCGCATAGGCATACGGGGTGAGTACTCTGTCTGCCGTGCCAGCCCTATATTAGGAGGTCCTACATACTCATAGCCCTGTTGGCACCAATCTGCTAACATGTCCTCAAAGATAAAGGCATCAGGCTGATAGATAAGCATATAGTCATAGTCGGTAAAACGTGCATAGAAGTCGCGCGTAAGACACAGACGGTTATACCCCTGCAAGCCGGCAAAGTACTTGGGAGCAAAGCGTTCCTCCTGCAAGTTGAGTCCGTGCTGCGCCCAAAGTGTGTGGAAGGGTGCGGTGTCCAATCCCTCGGGTGCCACCAAATGATGGTCGTAGCGAGCCAATACCTTGCAGCATTGTTGCAGTGAGACAACCTCCCATTCTGTGGGTCGGCGATAGACAGGTATGACAACCGCTATCTTCATTCGTTGTGTTTTTTCCGTTGGTATATCTTGAATCCTGCCACTCCGCACAGAGTGAGAAGGAAGAGGGCAAAGCATATCATTGACAGCACATTGCCTTTGTGTACGCTTTCGGGTTGGAAGACCATAGCCAGCGTATGGGTGCCTGCGGGGATGACTGCCGCACGAAGCATATAATTGACTCGCGCAAGGGGCAGTTCCGTATCAAAATTGCCGTTCTTGTCAAGCAAATAGAGTTTCCACCCGTGCGGGTAGTATATCTCCGAGAATACGGCTATCCTGTTCTGCTCGTTCTGCGCCATGTAGTCCAAGCGGTTGGGGGCATAGTGTGTGAGTGCAATCTTGTCCTCGTTGTATGCCATAAGGGGTGCGACATCCGGCAGGTCGATATTGAGTTTGTCGGCGAATAACTTATCCACTACAGCCATATTGCGAAGGTTGATTTTGCCGATGGCTGCTATCTCTTCGTTGGCATTGTCCACCACCTGCAGGTCATTGACAAACCAACAGTTGCCCATTGCGTACGGGTTCTCCACCGGTACTTGCTGCCCGTTCTGAAGAGGCACAATAGCATACTTCATATTCAGCATATTGAGTACAGGGAAGATACTGTCACCGTTGCAAGGTAGTTGGAAGCCGTTAGTCTGCGAGATTGCCTGCATCAGCGGGTTCATTTCGGGAGCGATATGCACATCTATCAGGTCTTGGTAACGACGCAGTTTGGCTGCCGAGTAACCACCTATGGACTTGAGATAGTAACTGGTGCGCGCCTCATTGAACGTGTTGGTGGCAAGGTTGAGGACACGGTAGTCGGTCTTGTCTTGCAGCAGTTGCTCCTCATAGGGCAATATCTTGAACGCCTTGTCGCGGTCTTTACGGGCTACAAACATACTGTCGTTGCAGAAACGCTTGTCCACCGTCCACATATCGGCAATAATCAAGCCGCACATTATCAGTCCCATATAGAGATTGAGGTTCTTCTGCTCGGGTTTGTTGTAACGACGATACGCATAGCCAAACACAGCCGCCGTACCAAGCACCACAAACAGCAAGGAACGCCATGCATCACTCTTGATAAGGGCGGCACGCTGGTCAAGGATAGCATCGTAAATCTGTTGTCCCACTTGCCCTTTCCATTGTGCATCATAAGAAGATGTAACGTCTATGCTGCCGCTTGCCAACGCCGCTATCAGGCAGATAAGACCCGTAACACCTCCCGCAACGAAGATGCTGTCTCTTACACGTTTCCACGAGAGCGTGCCATCGGCAATGGTCTTGAGTGCCAAGAAACCCAACAAAGGCATGGTAATCTCCGCCACAATCAATATGCTCTCTACCGCACGGAACTTGTTATACACTGGGAAGTACTTGAAGAACAACTCCGTTAGCGGCATGAAGTTATGCCCCCATGCAAGGAACACCGAGAACAATGTAGCCACAAGCAATGCCCATTTGTAGGGCCCTCCTACAATCAGCAGCCCCAACAGAAACAGGAAGCATACTACAGCCCCCATATATACCGGTCCGCTGGTAAAGGCTTTCTCGCCCCAATAGGTAGGCGCGGATTGGCAGAACTGTTTGGCTTGACGGGCAGGAACCCCCATCTTCTTCAGGTCTTGCTCCAATTGGGAATCCTTGCCGAGATTATACCCGCTGGCACCACCTTTATAGTTGGGTATGAGGAAAGTCATAGTCTCATCAATACCGTAACTCCATGCCGTGGCATAGTCGAGGTCAAGCCCTTTGGTTTTGTTGTCGGTATCTGAGTCTTTGATGAGGTCGGAATGTCCGCCACGCATAGTCTCTGCCGCGTATTCATGGTTTACAAACACATTGGCACTGCCCATACCCATACCCACGGCAAAAGAGGCAAAAAAGACTGCCGTCGCAATACCAAAGTGCTTCCACTCCTTTGCCTTGGCTGCTATTGCCAGTTCGGCAAAGAAGAGTACGCCTATCAGCATGCATATATAGTAGGACATCTGCGGGTGCAGGAAGAAACCGATATAGGTAAAGAACATAATGAGCAACGCCCCCCAACCGTATTGCTTGCGGTAGGTAAGAACAAAACCTATCAGCACCAGTGTCATCCATGTGATGGAGTAGCACTTGCCTCCGTGCGATGCCGCGATGATGATAAAGAAATAACTCGACAACGCTATGCCAAAAGCACCCGCCATACTGAGCCACTTGTCCACCTTGAATGCCCTCAGCAACAAGAAGAATGCACACAGGTAAAACAGAAAGATAAAGAACGCCGTGTGGTTGCCGAATGCTCCCAAGCTGAAGAACCATTTGAACGGACGGAGTACCTTGTCTATCGTATAGCCTCCGTTGCCGCCTATCTGGTAGTTGGGCATGCCCGAGAACATCGAACCAGTCCAGAAAGTGTAGTCTCCCGTTTCCTTGTGATATACCGAACTCTCATGTACGGCAGCGGTACCACCGATACCATCGCCCGAATAGATAACTTTCCCCTGCACCGAAGGCCAGAAATACATGGCGGCAGCAATGAGGAAAACAAGCAGTATCAGTGCATTAGGCAATATCTGCCTCCAACTTGTACGTATATTGGGTAGTTTCATATTTTGGTGTATTATCTGTTGCTAAATCATGGTGCGTATCTCTACCAGTTCCTGCCGCACGCGGCGGAGTATCTCGGTGGCACGCTGTTTCACATCGGTTTGTCGGTTGCCGCGGTGCAGTTCGGTGCGAATAGCCTCGATGCGCGTAATATGCAGTTCGTCGCGGAGATAACGTATCCGCTTGACAGTATCAATGTCCGCTCGCGTATAGTAACGGTTGCCATGTCCGTCCTTACGGGGAGAGAGTTCTGCAAACTTACTCTCCCAATAGCGCAAAGTGGAGGCAGGAAGTCCCGTCTCTTGTTGCACCTCGCTGAGCGAATAATATACTTTGGTCGGTTCCATTTGGCAGCCCTTCTTCCAGAGAGTACCACTTTATGCCCCGCAAAGTTACAACAATTTTGGTATATCTGCAAATTTGCTACAGGGTGGTGGCGTAGTAGTGGAGGATGCGGAGGCGGAAGATGTAGTTGTAGTAGGCTTGGAGGTAGGCGGATTGGGCTTGGAGGCAGGTGTTCTTCGCTTCACGGTATTCGTAAGAGGTGGCGCGGCCGGCGTCGTATTTCTGCTCGGCGTAGCGGAGGGCTTCGCGGGCGGAAGACTCGGACTTCATGGCACTGACCTGCTCCTGTTGGGCAGCCAAGGCGTTGTAATACGCCTGGTCTATCTCTTTGCGCAGGTCCTTCTTCTGCTGCTCAAGGTCAAGGCGTGCGTTCTCTACGGCAAGCCGCTGGCGACGCACCGCGGTGGTGGTCTGAAGGCGGTCGTAAATGGGTACGCTGAGACTCAGACCCACAGAGGAACTGAAGTTGTCGCCCATCTGCTGCCCAAAGGCGGCATTGTCCGTGCCTTGCATATCGTAGTAGCCCGTGCCGACAGAGGCACCCGCGGAGATGGTGGGCGAGTAGGCGGCTTTATACCCCTTCAATGCGCTTTCGTTGGCTTGGATGGTGTATTCGAGTGCGCGAATCTCGGGGCGGTATGCGAGTGCCTGCTGATATACATCGTCGTTGTTCGGCAGGAGCCCGCCTTGCAGTTCTTCTGGGTCCGGCTCGACGATGTCGAAACCGTTGCAGTCGGTGAGTTCGATGGCTTGGGCAAGGTCGAGGAGCGAGAGGCTGAGGGTGCTACGCTGCTGAATGACAGCGAGTTCCTCCTTGGCGGCTTGGGCTTGCAAGGACAGCAGTTCGCCTTCGGCAAGGCGTTGCGCGGCTACGAGTGCGGAGTCTCGGCGGAGTTTGATTTGTGTGTCTTCGAGTTGGTTTTCCGCCACGCGGAGTAACTGCTTGTTGAGCAATACCTGCAGGAACATCGTGGAGACGTTCATCTTGATTTTCAGTCGGATAGCCTCAAGGTCGGCTTCGGAGGACTGCATGGCTGCCTTCGCCTGGTCGATGTTGTACTTCATCTGCAAGCCGTCGAAAAGGACGAGGTTCGCGGAGAGGTTGAAGGAGGTTTGCGAGGAGTTTTGCGGCCGGCTGATATTGTCCGCGCCCGTGGAGCGTCCGAAGACCCAACTCTGTCCGACATAGCCGCTGATGCTCGGCGAGATATTTGCCTTGGCTTGCGTGTATTGGAGCCGCTGGGAAGCGTATCGGTTGCCCTGCATACGGACAGAGAGACTATTGGTCAAGGCGGAGTCTATACACTGTCCTAACGTTAGTTCTATACAGAATGCGCAATGCGTAATGCACAATGCGGCAAGGAGGAAGAAAAGGCGTTTCATAGACATTCTTATTTCTGGTTGCCGCGAATGATGTCGCCTTGACGGAGTCCGCCGGTGACTTCGATGTTCATGCCGTCGGAGAGTCCGGTGGTGATGGCACGGCGGTCGAAAGTCTGTGCGACGGTGTCGGTGAAGAGTTGGACAAAGGCTTGGTCGCCCTCCATCTCCACGGCGGATTCTGGTATGGAGAGTACGCCAAGGCGTTCGGCAAGGACAATCTCGGCATTGGCACTGTAGCCCGCGCGGATAACGACGCTGTCGGGGATAGATGCCGCGCCCTTGATTTCGAACATCATGGCTCCGTTCTGCTCGGTGCCTTTGGGTGAGATATACTCAAGGCGCGCGGAGAAACGCCGGTCGTTGAGGGCTCCGATGATTAAGTCCATACGCATACCCTCGTGCAACTTGCCCACCTCGGTCTCGTCGATATTGCCGACGAAAAGGAGGTCCTGCATGTCGGCGACGGTGGCGATGGTGGTGCCGTCGTTGAAGGTGTTGCTCTGGATGACCGAGTTGCCGACTTTGACGGGGACATTGAGAATGGTGCCCGTGATTGTGGCACGGACTATGGTGTTGGTAAAGCCCTTTGCGTCAGCCTTTTGCGCTACTCCGTCGCGGGTGATACTGAGGTTGTCGATGGCGGCTTGCAGTTCTTCTTGGTCGGAGGCGTAGCGCAGTCGCGAGGTCTCGAAAGTCTCCTGCGCCACTACGCCTTGGGCAAGCAGTGAGGAGTCGCGCAGATAGACTTTGCGCGAGTTGTCGGCGTTGTATTGCGCGAGACGAACCCGCGACTCGGCAGCATTGAGTTGGCTCATATCGGGAATGACCTTTATCTTGGCAATGGCATCGCCCGCCTTGACCTTGTCGCCCGCCTGCTTGTAGAGTTCGGCGATGATACCGGAAATCTGCGGTTTGATTTCGACCTCGTCGCGGGGTTGCACCTTGCCCGTGACGATGGTGCGCTTCTGTATGTCGCCCGTGGTGACGGTGATTTGCTCGTACACAACGGGTTCGGGTCGCGAACGCTGCCACAACCAGATGAAGACACCTGCCACGAGGATGGCGATGACCGAGAGGATAATCCACTTGCTTGCTTTTTTCATATTGCCTGAGGGGTTGAAATGTTAACTATTGTATATGCGTATCGGTTGCCTATCCCTTGCGCATGGGTTGCGCATCCCTTGCTGTTTGACACGGCTTAATCGCGAGTGGAAAAGCATTGAATTTTAATATAGTTTGCATATTTCTTTGAGTTGGACAGCATTGTATCAAATGGACGGGGTGATGATGACCCGCCAGCCTCCGTTGGGTTGCCGCTCGACGTAGTTTTTGTCGATTAGTTGGGTCAGGAGTTTGCGTACGGCGGTTTTGCTGATGCCTATCTCCTGTTGCAGTTCGTCCTGCGTGAGGGTCGGGCGCGTCTGCATAAGTCGCAGTATAGCCGCATA
This sequence comes from uncultured Bacteroidales bacterium, assembly GCA_934725535.1. Classification (GTDB taxonomy): domain Bacteria; phylum Bacteroidota; class Bacteroidia; order Bacteroidales; family Paludibacteraceae; genus Colicola. Next base: position 8,043 of record CAKVBV010000058.1, read on the forward strand.
GTTGGGTGTTCGGAACTCTATCATCTGACCATCGTACCACCACGTGTTCTCGTTGCGTCGGGTGACGAAGAGGTAGTCGTTGTACACCTCCGTTGCCACGACTCCCTGAAAGTAACGCAAGAAGGGGGCAATGTCGGTGATGCCGGCGTGTGCGCCGTCGCTCGGGGAGGAGCCGACGAACAGGTCCGTCCGGTGGAGCGCCTCCAGATAGTCCTGTTTGAGGCGACTGCGCACCACAATCATAGGCAGTCCGTGGCGCGCAAGGATGTAGTTGACCATCAGGCGTGCGATGCGCCCGTTGCCGTCCTCGAAGGGATGTATGCGGATATAGCGATAGTGGAACAGGGCTGCCAACTCGACGGGCGTGAGTTTGCCCGCCTCTTCGGCGGCGTTGTACCAATTGACGAGGTCGGTCATGAGGGCTGGCGTCTCCTCGGGCGAGGCGTAGTCGAAACGGTCGCCGTAGCGGGTGATGACAGAGTTGGGGCGCATCTTGTACTGCCCTGCGTGTATGATGTAAGAGGTTTGCAAGCCCGTGGGCAACTGGCGATAGACGGTGTAGTCCTCGCGCAGGAGGGTCCGGTGGAGGGTGCGAATGAAGGTTTGGGTGAGAGGCATATCGCGAAGGGTAGCCTCTTCGGTCATCATGCGGAGTCCGACGTTGCTTGCCGTCATCTCCTGCACATCACGCACGCTGGCTTCGCCGACAACCTTGCCGAAAAGCAGGAGGATTTCGGTCTGACCATAGGTGAGGGTGTTGCCCTCGAGATGGTTGCTGTTGTAGTTGTAGTCAATGGTGAAGCGGCGGCTAAGACGCTCTTTGTCCCTGTCGGAGAGGGGCTGAATGTCCTGCCACGCCTGAAATGCCTTTTTGAGAGTTACCTGCTGCATGATGAGGTTATGCTAAATGGTTATATGTGTGTAACCTTTTTACAACAAAAGTTGTGCCATAATGTGCAAGAATGGCGGTTGTGGGTGTATTATGGGGTCGTTTTCGGGTCATTCTTCGCTGAGGGCTTCAATGGGTTTGATGGCGAGGGCACGTGAGGCGGGTAGGAGTCCGGCGAGCAAGCCGATGAGTATCAGCAGAATGAGGGCACCTACTGCCACGGAGAAACTGACCTGCATGGTGCCGAACATCTCGTTGTCCTTCAGCAGCACGTCCGCCAACTGCACCACACCGACACCTGCCACGATGCCGAGGACACCCGCAAGGAAGGTGAGGAGGGTGCTTTCTGCCAGTATCTGGCGGACGATGACGCGCGGACTTGCCCCGAGGGCGCGGCGGATACCAATCTCTTTGGTGCGCTCGCGGACCGTGACGAGCATGATGTTGCTGACGCCGACGGCACCCGAGATGAGCGTGCCGATGCCGACCAGCCAGATGAGGAGGGTGAGACCCAGCATAAGGGATTGGTTGGCTTTGAACTGCTCTTCCATATTCACAGACCATGTGGCGCGTTGGTCGTCGGGTGCGACGGAATGGAGTTGCTTCATGGCGGTGGTGAGTTCGGTTTCGACCTGTGCGGCGGTGGCTTGGGGCTTGGCAGTTGCCATGACCATGTCGATGGTCTCGCCGAAATTGTACACCTGTTGGAGGGTGGTGAGGGGCAGAACGACTTGCTCGTCGGGGTGTCCGCCGATATATACGTCCATTGTGGCTTTGCGGCGTACACCGATAATGCGATACTGGATACTGCCCACACGGAGCATGCGCCCCGTGACATTGCCGCCTTCGGGGAAGAGTTCGTGGTAAACACGATTGCCAATGACGCAGACTTTGCGACGCTCGTCGAGGTCAATGTCATTGATGTTGCGCCCATAGAGAATAGGGATGTACATCACCTTGGGGAAGTCAGGGGACACGCCGATGATGCTATAGGAGCCTTTGCGGTCGCCGTAGCGGACGTTGTTGTCCCACTCACCTTTGAAACTGATAGCCGAGACGACATCGGCACTCGGGGCTTCGCGGCGAATGACGGGGAGGTCGCTATTGACAATGTCCCATTGGCGACCCTTCTGCAGACCCTTGTAGGGCAGGCTCGTGGTGGAGGTGCCGATGAAGACGGAGTTGGTGGCGAACCCCTCGACATGCGACCAGACGGCGGACTTGAGCGAGTCGCCCACCGCAACCAACGCCAACAGAATCATCATGCCCCAGAAGACGCCGAAGCCCGTGAGAAGGCTGCGGGAGCGGTTCTTGGAGATGGTGAGCCATATTTCGTTGAAGAAGTCCATTGGTTTACTTGTCTCTCATTGCTTCTATGGGTTTGATTCTCATTGCTTTGCGGGCGGGTGTGGCACCTGCTATCGCGCCAATGATGATGAGTATTGCCAACGCCAGCAACACGGCACCGATGTCCACGGTGGGGTTGACGATGAGTTGGTCGTCGCCTCCGTCCGGTCCTAAGATGCTGCTGACCAGCGACATGACACCCATGCCGAGGAGCATGCCTATCACGCCGAAGAGCGTGGTGATGGCAAGGGCTTCGCCAATGACCGATGCCATGATGGTGCGGGGCGGTGCGCCGAGTGCCTTGCGGATACCGAGTTCCTTGGTGCGCTCACGCACCGACACCAGCATGATATTGCTCACACCCACAGCACCCGACATGAGTGTACACAGTCCTAACAGAAAGATAAACAGACGGATAGCGTCCATCACTTTGTTCTGCTCCTCGATGGCTTCCTCCTGACTCCATACGCCCACCGCCTCGGGGTCGGTCTCGTCGAACTGCATGAGCGGGGCGAGGGTGTGCTTGATGAGGTGCTCGATGTTGCGGGTGCCGCTGCGCATGGTGACGCACATCTTGTCGAACCGGTGGTCGGTGCTGAAGATGACTTGGTGGGTGGAGAACGGGATGTACACTGTGGCGCCGCGCCAACGGTCGCCGTTGTAGCAGATACCGATGACGCGGAAGTTGATGTTGCCGATGCGCACAAACTGCCCGAGGATACGGTCGGGTGTGGTAGCAAGCGACTCCACGGCGCGGGAGTCCAGTACGATGACCTTCTCGCGGTCGTCGAGGCTGTTGAGGAAACGCCCTGACTGTATGTCTTTCTTGAAGATACGGTAGTAGTCCTCCTCCACGCCCATGACGTTGATAGACGCCGACTGGTCGCCGAAGACGATGTTGAGGTTGTCGGAATAGGTGTTGACAATACGCGAGAAACGCTCCACCTCGGGCAGGCTCTTCACGGCTTGCGCCTCGCGCTCGGTGAAGTAGAGACGGCGCCACTTGGGCAGACCTTTGTAGGGCACGGACGTCCACATTGTCCAGATATCCACAGAGTTACGGAGACTGGAACCGTAGTTCGCCATCATGCCGTTCTCCAGTCCGTTGCTGATGCCGAGCAGCACCACGAGAATGAAGATACCCCACGCCACCGCAAAGCCCGTCATGGCGGTGCGGAACTTGTTGCGCCTGAGCGACTCCCATATTTCGCGAAGCAGGTCCACTATTCTATCATGCCGTCTTTGATGTGGATAATGCGGTTGGTGGTGTCGGCGACGGACTGCTCGTGGGTGACGATGACGGTGGTGATGCCCTCGGCGTTGAGTTGCTTGAACACCTCCATCACCTCCACGGTGGTCTTGGAGTCGAGGGCACCCGTCGGCTCGTCGGCAAGCAGCACTTTCGGTTGTGCCACGATGGCACGTGCGATGGCTACGCGCTGACGCTGACCGCCCGACATCTCGTTGGGCAGGTGCGTTGCCCAAGCCGTCAGCCCCATACGCTCCAACTGCTCCATCGCCATGCGGTGACGCTCGCGGCGCGGCACGCCCTTGTAGTAGAGCGGCAACTCCACGTTCTCGACCGCCGTCTTGAAATTGAGCAGGTTGAAACTCTGGAACACAAAGCCAATCAACTCGTTACGCAAGCGTGCGCCCTGCGTCTCGGTGAGGTCTTTGATGAGCCGCCCCGCGAGGTAGTAGTTGCCCGAGTCGTAGTTGTCGAGGATACCTAATATATTAAGGAGTGTCGATTTGCCCGACCCAGACGCGCCCATGATGGACACGAACTCGCCGTCGGCGATGTCGAGGTTGATACCCCGCAGCACGTGCAGCGCATTGGGCGTGCCGGGGTTGTAGGTCTTGTGGATGTTCTCTAATCGAATCAAAGTGATTGCCATTTGGTTTGCGGGTGCAAAGTTAAGGAATAATCCGGATTCGTGCAAAATAAATACGTATGATTTGCAGGAAAGAACAAAACAGAGACCAAATCACGGACATCACATGACATCATATAATACAAACCCGAACCTGCAGAACGGACAAAACCTTTGCGCAGACAATATGTTCGTGTATTTTTCATATCATTCTCGAGTAAAGTGTATGTGATTAGTATGTGATTAGTATGTGGTTAGTATGTGATTAGTATGTGATTACCGAGAGGATAGCGAGTGGATACAACTATAAAACGGGGAGATAATCAGACGACCTCGATTAGGGTCTGGATTAGAGTTTTGTGTATTCCGTCATAACTCATAGTTTTGGCTATATAGAAAAAAAACAGTAACTTTGCCGCGATTTTTAAGGACAAGGGCAGAATACTCACCCAACAGCACACAAAACAATGGCATTGTGGGCAAATGCGTGGTATTTACCCATATAAGAAAAGAAGTAATATGAAAACTTTGAAACTGATTCAATCCGATGCTTATTTACAACCCTTTGCGGCAGCCATTGAGGGGCGGTATTGTTATGCCGTGCAGCGTGAGCGCGAACTGACAGGGGGCAAGCCGCTGAGTGACTGGGCAAACGGGTATATGTATTTCGGATTGCACCACACCTCCGGCGGGTGGACCCTCCGCGAATGGGCTCCCAATGCCACGGCGATATACATATTGGGTGATTTCAACGGTTGGAAGAAGAGCGAGGACTACCGTCTGCAGCCTTTATGCAACGGCGTATGGGAAGCCAACCTCGGCGAGAAACAGATGCAGCACGGGCAGTTGTACAAACTGCTGGTGGAGTGGCAAGGCGGCTGGGGTGAGCGCATACCGAGTTACGCCACCCGCGTGGTGCAGGACGAGCAGACCAAGATTTTCTCCGCCCAAGTGTGGAACCCCGCGCCTTACGCATGGCAACACAAAGCCCCCTCGCGCCGCCGAGGTGCGGCACGTCCCAAACAGGGCGAGGGGCTGTATATATACGAGTGCCATATCGGCATGTCGAGTGAGGAGGAGAAAGTGTCCACCTACGACGAGTTCCGCCGCACGGTGCTGCCACGCATACACAAGTTGGGCTACAACTGCCTGCAAATCATGGCAATACAGGAGCACCCGTACTATGGTTCGTTTGGCTACCATGTATCGAATTTCTTCGCTGCTTCTTCGCGATTCGGTACGCCCGAAGAGTTGAAACACCTGATAGACGATGCCCACGGCATGGGTATGGACGTGATAATGGACATCGTACATTCGCATGCGGTGAAGAACGAGCGCGAGGGTTTGGGTAATTTCGACGGCACACCCTATCAGTACTTCCATGCCGGTGCCCGCAGAGAGCACCCTGCGTGGGACAGTCTGTGCTTTGACTACGGTAAGAATGAGGTGCTGCATTTCCTGCTGTCGAACTGCAAATTCTGGTTGGACGAATACGACTTCGACGGGTTCCGTTTCGACGGGGTGACCTCGATGATGTACCTCAGTCATGGCTTGGGTGAGGACTTTATGAACTACGGGTCCTATTTCAACGGCAACGAGGACGGCGATGCTATCTGCTACCTGACGCTGGCAAACAAACTGATTCACGAGGTGAAGAAGCACGCCATCACCATTGCCGAGGATATGTCGGGCATGCCGGGGTTGGCACGTCTGCAGAAAGACGGCGGCATGGGCTTTGACTATCGTCTGGCGATGGGCATACCGGACTTCTGGATTAAGTATATCAAAGAGGTGCGCGACGAGGACTGGAAGGCGGGGCATATCTTCTACGAGATGACCAACCGCCGTCAGGACGAGAAGACCATCTCCTATGCCGAGAGCCACGACCAGGCACTGGTGGGCGACAAGACCATCATCTTCCGCCTGTGCGACTCGGATATGTACTGGCACTTCGAGCATGGGCACGCCACCTATATGGTGGACCGCGGTATCGCCCTGCACAAGATGATTCGGCTAATCACGGCATCCACCATCAACGGAGGCTACCTCAACTTCATGGGCAACGAGTTCGGGCACCCCGAGTGGATAGACTTCCCCCGCCAGGGCAACGGTTGGAGTTACAAGTATGCCCGCCGGCAGTGGAGCCTGGTGGATAATCCCAACTATTTCTATGCCGACCTCAACCGCTTCGACGAGGCGATGGTGCACCTGCTGCGCCGCGAGTTGCAACCCGTGAAGGACAAGCAAGGTACGCACCTGCCGTGGATATACAAACTGTTCGACAACGAGGGCGACCAAGTGGTAGCGTATGAACGCGGCGACCTGCTGTTTGTCTTCAACTGGAACGGGCAGAAGTCGTTTACCGACTATGGTATTCCCGCTCCTGCCGGCAAATACAAGGTACTGCTCAATACCGACGCCAAGGAGTTTGCGGGCTTCGGACTCGCCGACGACAGCGTGGAGCACTTCACCCAACCCGACCCCGCCTATTTCACAGACGACAAGGGGTGGCTGAAACTCTACCTGCCCGCCCGCAGCGCAATGATACTGAAGAAACAATAACAAACAAACAGATATGAGACTTATCATCCAACCGAACTACGACCTGCTCTCGGAGTGGGCAGCCAACTACGTGGCGCGTCGTATCAACGAGTTCGCCCCCAAAGAGGGTACACCTTTCGTCCTCGGACTCCCGACCGGCTCATCGCCTCTCGGCATGTACCGCCACCTTATCAAACTGAACCAAGAAGGCAAAGTCAGTTTCCGCAACGTGGTGACATTCAATATGGACGAGTATGTGGGCATCGCAGAAGACCACCCCGAGAGTTACCATAGTTTTATGTGGAACAACTTCTTCTCGCACATCGACATCCGCAAGGAGAACGTGAATATCCTCAACGGCAATGCGCCCGACCTCGCTGCCGAGTGTGCACGCTACGAGGCAAAAATCAAAGACTACGGAGGCATCATGCTCTTCCTCGGCGGCATTGGTCCTGACGGGCATATTGCTTTCAACGAACCGGGGTCTTCGCTATCCTCACGTACCCGCGTGAAAACTCTCACCACAGACACCATCATTGCCAATTCGCGTTTCTTCAACAACGATGTCAACCTTGTGCCCAAGACTGCTCTCACCGTGGGTGTCGGCACTATCATGGATGCCAAAGAGGTGCTGATTATGGTCAATGGTCA
>CAKVBV010000059.1 GCA_934725535.1 uncultured Bacteroidales bacterium
CCCCAATTCACCGGCAAACCCGTCGTGTCCATAGACCATTTGCCCGTTGATGACGATACCCGAACCGACACCCGTACCCAGAGTAATCATGATAAAGTCCTTCATGCCGCGGGCTGCGCCATAGGTCATTTCGCCCATAGCAGCGGCATTCGCATCATTGGTAATGCGGGCAGGTATGCCAAACTGGTCGCTCAGCAACTTGGCAAAAGGCACTTCGCCCTTCCATGGCAGGTTGGGTGCATACTCAATCATGCCCGTGTAGTAGTTGCCATCCGGTACACCGGCACCTATACCGCGTATCTGTTCCATGCCTCCCAGCGGCTCCACAATCTTGATAGCCTCATCATACAACGCCTTGACGTAGTTGGTGATGACGGGGTAGTCTTGTGTCTTGATAGAGGTACGCGCCAACACGTGCCCGCGTGCGTCCACGATACCTAATACTGAGTTGGTGCCTCCCATGTCGAGGCCCATTACATACGGCTTTTCCATATAAGTAGTAGTTTGATAATTAGTCAGTAGGAATATCTTTATTCACGTTCTTGCTGCCGATGAGGGCGTAGAAGAATATGTACAGCAGTCCGATAACCGGCACGATATACGACAGCAGATAGCCGACATGGTCAGCCAACATACCTTGGAAGAACGGAAGAATACCTCCGCCACATACCATAGCCATAAATATACCGCTGGCAGCGGGTGTGTACTTGCCCAATCCTTCTGCCGCAAGATTGAAGATAGCCCCCCACATCACACTGGTCATCAGACCGCAGAGGAACATGACTATCATGCTGACAGGCAGTTCTACGCCTTTGAAGGTTACCGCCCATGTCTCGGGGAAGAACATCACGCAGAGCAACATCACAATAGCCGTTGCTGATACGGCAGCCAGCATAGCCTTGCTGCTTACTTTGCCGCCTACGGCACCACCCAGCAGACGACCGCACATCATCATCAGCCAATACAGTCCTACTACCGTACCTGCAATTGCCTTTCCTACAGCAGGGTCGTTAGACATATAGAGGTTTGCCATATTAGGTATGCCTACCTCCACGCCTACATAGCAGAAGATAGCCACGGCACCCAACACGAAATGACGGAACGACATCGGGCTATATTTCTCTTTCTGTGCTTGGGTGGCTTTCTCAATATGCGGTTCAGGGATTTGGGTGAAGAATATAACCAAGAAGGCAACTACGAATATCAGCATGGCTGCCAGCATAGCAGGGGCTGCATCAGCCACGGTGGCTCCTTCTGTTTGTCCGCCTATCAAGTAGCCCAACAATATCGGAGCCAAGGTACCACCAATGCTATTGCATGAGCCGCCGAACTGTATGAGTTGGTTGCCCCGATTGCCACCTCCACCCAGCGTATTGAGCATAGGATTGACCACGATATTGAGCAAGCACATCGAGAAACCTGCTACGAAAGCACCGAGTACATACACGCCGAAACTCTGCGCATAGCCGCTAAGCCATTGGATACCTACACCGAGGAATCCTACAGATACTGCCAAAAGCGACGTGAACTTGTAGCCTTTGCGCTTGAGGATAATGCCGCCGGGGATACCCATACATGCGTAGGCAATGAAGTTAGCCAATGTGCCCAACTGCGACAAGGCATTGGACGCACCGAATTGGTCTTTGACAATGACGCCCATTGACCCCGCAAAGTTGGTGACAAAGGCAATCATAAAGAATAGCAGAAACATCACCACTATAGGCAGAATGTTTCGGTTTTGTTTGTTACTCATACCGTTATTTTTGTTTGTTTTGTTGTCAGTTACAGATTGTTCTCAAGGAACAGCATCAGTCTTCTGTGGAGGTGCTCATAGTTGCTACGGTGGCGCAGGAAGTGATTGTCGTCGGGATATATCTGCATCTCGAACTGCTTGCCCGCTTGTACCAATGCCTCGGTGTAGAGGAACGTGTGCTGTGCGTGCACGTTGTCATCTGCCAAGCCATGCACTATCAGCAACTTACCCTGTAAATCGCCTGCCATGCGCGTCAGGTCGCTGTCATTGTATCCGTCGTCATTCACTTGCGGACGGCGCATATACCGCTCGGTGTAAGCAGAATCGTACAGACGCCATGTCGTAACAGGGGCAATGGCAATGCCGCATTTGAAGAGTGGTGTCTCGCCTGCAGCCACGCGCGGTTGCTTGGTCAGACACATCAGACTCTCAAATCCTCCGAAACTCCAGCCTGTGATGGCAATACGTTTGCCGTCCACATAGGGCAGGGTTTGCAGATACTGTGCCGCGCTGATGTGGTCTTCCGCCTCTTTCAATCCGAGGTGCATATAGGTCTCATTACGGAACGCCCGCCCGCGCGCGTTGGTGCCGCGGCTGTCCACACATACGACCACATAGTCCTGTGCCGCCAAGTAATACTCAAAACGTTTGCGCCATTGGTTCAACACCCGCTGACTGGCGGGACCGCTGTACTGGAACATCACTACGGGGTACTTCTTGCCCGCCTCATAGTGCATCGGCATCATCTTCCATGCGTGCAACTCATCGCCACGCTCGGTGCGGAATGTGAAGAACTCCACTTCGGGGATTCCCAGTGCCTGCCATACCTGCTGCACGGAATCATTGCTCAGCAGCATCTTCCCAGCGGGCTTGCCTGTGGTGTACAAGGTGTAGCGATTAGGGGTGTTGATGCTCTGATAGCAGTCGATGTATTGCTTGTAGTTGTGCGAGAAGGTCAGGTCGTGCGTCCCCGGCTCTGTGGTCAAGGGTGTAGTAAGGTTCTTGCGAATGTTGAGTGCAAAGCACTGACGCTCCTCAGGAGATGTAGCCGCTTGGTAGTAAAGCGTTTGGGTGGTCTCGTCGAAACCATACAGCCGTGTGATGTCACGCTGCTCAGGGGTCAGCACTTTCTGCTCGAAGCCTTGTGCCGAGTACAAGAAAGCCTGTGTGTAACCGTCTTTTTCGCTCAACACTATCACGCGATTATCCTGCAGCCATTGCCACGAGTCGAACAACTCATAGTCCACATAATACTTGTCACTCTCCTCACGGTAGAACGGTCTTGTTACAGTGGATTTCGGATTGCCGAGCAGCACCTCCATCTTGTTTTGGTCGCGATTCAGGCGCAAGATAGCCAATTCGGGCGTAGCGGGTTCTTTTCCTTTCGGGGTATTGGGCAGGTTGGTCCATTGAATGCGCGGGATATACGCTTCTTTCATCTCGGGCAACTGCATGGTGCGAATCGCCTTGGTCTGAATGTCGTATATGCAGACTGTCGCCGAGGCGTTCTGTTCGCCTGCTTTCGGGTAGCGCAAGGACTCTATGGTGGGGTACTGTCCCGCCTGATTGATATAGTTCTGCCACTCGAACACGGGAACACCCGTCTCGTCAAGGCGCACGAAAGCCACCATTCTGCTGTCGGGTGAGAAGGCAAACATACCCGTGATGCCAAATTCCTCTTCATACAGCCAGTCGGCTATGCCGTTGAATATCTCCGGATTAGCATCCTTGGTGATAGGCACCTCCACGCCCTCAAAACGCACCTTATTTATATAGAGGTTGTTGTCCGCCTTGGCATAGACCACGTATTCGCCGTTAGGCGAAAGCACAGCATCACGCACAGGACCGTCGCTCAACTTGGTGCGCGTGCCTTTTTGTGTGTCTATCAGATAATAGTCCGCCATAAATGAACGGCGGAATAGTTGCTTTTTGTTTTCATAATCAAGCCGATAGCGTCCTGATTCTGTGCCATTGAGCACACTGTCTTTCTCGTGCGCCGACATGGTCTTGGCGTTGTAGTTTCCGCCCAAAATGTCCGTAAGCATATCGGCATTTGCCGTGAAAGGCAACGCTAACATCATAATCAAAAGCCACGTTTTACATCTCATCGTTGGTATCATTGTATTTTCGGTTATACTCAATTCATTGCTCAAAAACGCACAAAGTTACTACATTTTTTTGATTTATGCAATAAATGTGCGTTTTTCTGAAAGCATAGGTTATGCTAATAATTTTAACAATTACGTTTTTGACTCTGTGTAACGGTTCGCTATCCTCTCGCTATCCTCCTCTTATCCTCTCGTTGGTAATGCGTATTTATAACTATTTACAATAGAGGTGTGATGTGGCGGTGGTTTCTTTTTATGGTCTGACAATCAGCCATAATGGCAGATGTTCGTCATTACTATGCGTAAATGATTGCAGTACAGGGTCTTCGGGTATGTCCAAGTGTATGCCGAGCAACTCTGTCCATTGGTTGGCACGTTTGCGAATGCGGCGGGAACGCTGTATATCCCGTGTGCTTTGCTGCCGTTTTGTGTGGCGGTGATTGATGGTTACGGTGTCTTTGGGTGAGACCACTTGCAGGGCAACCGCCGTCTCCACTTCGGCGATGTCCGCCATAGCCAGTGCCTGACCGCTCTCTGTGCGTCCTTTCTCGATAAACCGTGTCCGCTCTTCGCGCGTCATACCCGTGGCGGGGCGCAGGGCTCTGCCTTCCAAATCCGAGTGCATGATATGCCGCCATTGTCCGAATGTTACGGGCTTCTCGGATATGTAGTAGGGCGTTTCGGCAGGTACGTACAGCATACGGAATGTGCGGTTGCTGATACGTATGCGGCGTACCAATTGGGGTTCTTCCGGTATTTGCAGGGCGGGGTCGTCGGGTAGGGTGAGTGCCAGACGCAAACCGCAGTCGCCCATGGCGCGGGTGGGCAAGTGATAGAAACGGATAGAGAGGTGGCGGTTGTCCTCGCAGTTGTCGTAACTGCCGCCGCGGGCTACACGCAACCGTCCCGTAGCGGGACCTTGAGGATTGGGTTCGGTGCCTAAATAATAGGGCGCATACCAGTCTTGGCACCATTCACTGACGTTACCCGTCATGTCATACAATCCCAGTTCGTTGGGCTGCCGCTGTGCCACGCGGTGCTTCTGGTTGCCCGCATTGTTGAGTCCCCAACTGACACTGTCGGCGATGTTGCCACCTGCAAAGCGGTAACTGTGTCCGTGGTTTCCACCTCGGGCAGCAAACTCCCACTCGGCTTCCGTGGGCAGGCGGAAGGTGCTGTTGGTGAGTGTGTTCAGTCGCTCAATGAATACCTGACAATCTTCCCAACTCACCCAACTGACGGGCTTGAGCGGGTCTTCCCATTCGTTTATCTTGTTCCACTCGGGCATAACCGTTTGCCATAGGGCATTGGTGACTTCGGTGGTGCCGATGTAGAACGGACTGAGAGCGATCGTGTGCATAGGTTGGTCGGAGGCGATGGGGTCGCTCTGCTGCTCGGGTGTCGCACCCATGGTGAATACGCCCCCTTCCACACGTTGCATCTCCACCACCTGTTCCCCCACCCGAAACGTCAGCACCTGCAATGAGTCGGGCGCGATATACGCAGGTTTCTTGGCAGCACCGTTCACGATACCGCACCACGCCGTTATCCATACTATGCCGATATACAAGTATCGCTTCATCTATGTTGTTCTGTTCTCAAAGACGCAGGTACTATATGCTGAAATTAATGGTTAATTTGTGGTAATTCATGTTTATTCCTTGGGCATTCATTGCACTCGTTTGGCGGTTATGGTGAGTGGTTTGTTGCCGAGGCGGGCGGCAATGATGTAGAGGTTGCCGCCGTCACGGAGGTGGAGTTTGCGCTTGAGTTGGTCGGGGGTGATGGGATAGTTGCGCGTTACGATGTTGCCTTGGCGTGGCGGAGTGTCGGGGGTGCACACTTCCCATATCCGTCCCGGGAAAGAAGGCTGTAGATAGTCGGAGGTATAGAGGTGCGTGTTGGGGGCGAACTTGTCTATTCCGAAATGCGCACTGATGTAGTTGTACAAGCCTGCTTTGAGTATGGCGGCGTTGGGTTCGTAGATGTATTTGCCGATGGCTTGTGCCATGGTGGCAACGGCTTGTTGTTCGTCTTGCCGGCTGACAGTGAGTGCGCGGTGCAAATCTCCTGCCTGCCAATGCGAGGGTAGGTCGATGGCAATGAGGCGGCTTTGTGCTGTTTCGGCGGAGACGAGTAGTACCTCCTTCACCTCGTTGTCCACTGCTACGATATGGGTGTCCCATACCATATCGGGCAAGGCTCGTAGGGCAGCGGTGATGTCGAGCATGGGGCTGAGTTTGAATAATAGCACCTTTGCTTTGGTGCGAAGGGAGGGTAATAGTAGTACTGCATTGGGTTCGCAGTCTTCCAAGCGAAAGACTTTACCTCCATTCTTGTCGCGTCGGGCTGGGTCAAGGCATAGTATATCCACGGGCGGCATATCTTGCAGGTAGGTTTCTGCGGTGGTATTGTGAATGTGGATATTGGGTGCGTATAGGCTGAAGTTGTGTTCGGCGATACGGCACAGTTCCGTATTGCGTTCCACGTATTCCACCTGCCCGAAAGATTGTGCCATAAAGTAAGCATCCACGCCATATCCGCCCGTGAGGTCGGCGATGTGTATCTCTTGCGGGGTGTGCCCGCAGAGGGTGGGGCGGGCTTTGAGTATTGCGGCTTTGTAGCGTGCAGTGGCTTCCGATGAGCATTGTTCGCACGACAGTCGCACGGGGTACCACCAGTCGTTAAAGGTCGCGAACATGGGCAGTTTGCGGGCAGTACGCTGGCGACCGTCCACCTGTTGGAGCATAAAACGAAAGTCGGTATCCGACAATTCGGGGTACCGACTTCGCTGTAAAGCCAACTGCTCGACATCTACCATACCTTACTTGGCAGGCGTGGTGATGACGATGCGGAAGTCCATTGTGTTTGGGTTGATGTCCACGTTGTCCTCGTAGGCGAAATCACTGGCGCGGTAGTTGAACTCTATCCAGCCAATGCCATAGGTGCAGTCCACGGTCTCGGTGTAGTAGTTCCATGTGGTATCGTCCAACTGCTCCTCATAGTGGCGGACATACGGCAAGAGGTGCTGAATGGGGTCTTTGGTAGCGCGGTCATATACGATATATGCCTGCACCTCACCATAGTCGAACACGTTATCCGTAATCTCGGGTACCCGTATGGTAGCGAAGAAATAGTTGTTGTTGTAGGGTGTGGTGTCTGTATTCTTAGCAGTGTACTGCCAATCCTGTGCATTAACAACTACGTTAACAACCTGTTGCGTACTATAGGTGTTGCAGTCGCAACTGACCAAAGTAGCCACAACAGCCAAAAGGAAAACAAAATACTTTTTCATATTATGTTCGTTTATGTTATACATTCAATTCACCCTGCAAAGGTACACAATTTAGGCGATATATGCAATAACTATGGCAAATCAGTGGATAAACCGCTTATGACGACGCGAGCCGCGTCGTCCCCCGAGTGCACAATTTGTCCGGTCAGGTTGTACAACTTGCCATCGGCTGTGCGTATGTACAGCGTGCCGCTGTCCCATACCAGTTGTGCGGCAGGTGTGTGGTTGGTGGTGATGTTGTCTATTGCATTGCGTTGCTTGACTAATACCGCCATTGGGATATACACATCCACCGCGCCGCGGGAGCGGATACGGAGGTATGCTTCGTGGACGCCTTCTTCGTCGGACTGAAAGCCTACTGCCAATGCTCCGCCTTCCTTAGGCAGTGTGGCGGGGGCTACCTCAAACTTGCTGCGGTTGTTGCCGCCTATGGTGATGGTAATGTCCTCGGTGAGGTTCTTGCCTGTAACCATCACAGGGAATGCTATGGTTGTATTGGGTTCCGCCACAGCCACTATCTGCACAGAGTCCGCGGTGATGAGGGGCAGGTCGTTGCGTCCCCATGAGACATCGTCGATGAGATACACGGCTGCTCCTTCTGCACCTCCGACACCCGTAAAGCGGAAGCCCATGAAGAATGTGTCGGCTATATTCTCTTGTCCTGTGAGGTTTACCTGAAAGTCGAGCCAGTCGCCTGCCTGGTCTGCGGTATTGGGCATGGCTATCTCGAGGTCTTGCATATAGACATCTGCGGTGTCCGTAGCGTCAATATACATAAGTTGCAGCGCGGCAGATTGCCCCTCATACAGGTAGTTGCCGCGTACACGGAAGGTGAATACTTGGTTGGCAGCGTTTTGGTAGTCCAAGGCGGGCGTAACGAGCCACATCTCACATTGTTTGTCGGAGTTGCTGTCCTGGTAGCCATAGGTGGTTGCTTTGGCACAGCGTTCCGCGACAGGTCCCTCAAAGGTCGTTCTGTCTTCGTAGCCCCACCACGGGCGTGTGCCTTGCAGTACCACGTTTTGCCAGCCGTCTAAAGACAGGGGCTTGTTGTGATTGAGCAACGTGACGGAGTCGAAGCCTTCACGGAGCAGTTTGCGCGGGGTGTCTTGTTTCCATACAAATGCAGTGTCGTAGTCCGGTTGCTCCTGTGGTTTGTCGATGGCTACACCTGTTACAATCATAGTGCGTGTGGGGGCTCCGCTGCTGCTCCATGTGATGGTGGAGGAGTATGCTCCTGCCTTGACGGGTGCAAAGGTGATGACTGTCAGGACACTATCCATATTCTTGGGTAACTCGCTGCCGTTGATAGTGAATGCCGCGCCATCGTTGTGGGAGACCATAATGCTGATGTTCTCTGTGCAGTTGGAAGAGGTTACGTACACGGTGTCGGACTTGTGTTCCCCTACCACTGCTGTGAACGGCAATAGCAGGACAGGGCTGACGGTGAGTTGTGGCGGGTTGGCTGCGTCGGTGGCTACTCCGTTGAGTTTGATGCTTACATTGTTAGCGGTGGCTTCGGGGTTGTCGGTGTTGAAGTAGCCTGTGTGTTTGCCTACTTTCGTGGGCTTGTACCACACTTTCACCATACCGCTCTCGCCGGTGACAGACTCTTTCTCCAGCACGAACATATCACGGTGCGGACCTCCTATGTACATGGTGGTCGGTTTGGTGATGTTGTGGTGCTGTATGGTGAACTCCGCCACGAGGACAGAGTCCCCCACGGTGGTCTTGGCGGTGTCCGTTTTCTCTGGAGTGACCGTGTAATGCGGTGCATTGGGGTCGGGTTCATCGTCTGCACGACATGGTGTGCAGGTGAGTACTAACAAAGGAAGTAGTACGGCTAATAATCGCTTCATAGCATGCGGGGTGTGGTAGAAATATCGTATATATGTTTATCGTATCACCTTGTAGGTGCTGTTGCCTTGGCGAATGATGTTTACGCCCTGTTGCAGTGCATCAATACGCTGACCGGATGGGGTGTATATCTCCATTTTGTCGCTGCCCTGCCACTCGTCTGTCTGTATGTTGTCTATGGCAGTAGAGGGAGACACACGTATCAGTGAGAAGTCGTCAAAGAGAATTTGCGCTTTCTTGTTCACCTTGATGCCGATATATAGTGCACTACCGTTTTCGGGCTTGGTAGTCCTTACTTTCAGTTCTTTCCACTCTTGGGATAAGGGTAAGGTCTGTGTCAGTACGGCGGCATCGTGTGGCTCATCCTCGTTGGGGCGAGAGTATGTCCATTCGCAAGCCAATGCGATGTCGTTGTCTTGTGCTTGGATAACCTTGTAGTGAATGGTGAGTTCGTATTCTTGTCCGACTTCATCGTTTAGGAGACTGACATCCTGCCGAAGGACGGAAGCAGAGTTGCTGACCGTCTTGGCTGCCTGTTTGCCATGATATACGTCTGTCGTTTCTATCTCCAATCCTGACAGGGCAAACTCCCACGGAGCAAATACCACGTTTGTACCTCCAAAGGGGGAGGACTTGGTCTCTGCTTCTTCAAAGTCGCCGTTCTCCAGCAGGTTGGTCTCTTCTGCCATAACGGGCAGGGTGAATGCCACGAGGGCAAGGAGTAAGAATGCTTTCTTCATATTGGTTGTTCTATATTGAGTTCCTATATATATAACGTAAAAAGGGCAAAAAACTATCAGTTCTTGTGGTGAAAAAACATTAGTTTTTTTAGTGGTTGGCTTGTTAAAGTATGACGACGCGAGCCGCGTCATCTCCCAAAAGTATAGTTTACCCCCAAAGTGCAAGGGTGCACCTTGAGGGTAAACGGTGTGTATTAGCGGACTACCTTGTAGGTGTTGTTGCCTTGGCGAATGATGTTGATGCCCGACTGGAGAGCGTCAATGCGCTGACCCGAAACGGTGTAAATCTCATAGTCGCCGGAGAGCATATCGATGGTGATGTTGTCAATAGCCGTCGGGGAATCTTTGGAGATGACATCCGCCTTGCCACGTACACAGATAGAGTTGCCTTGTGTGTTGGTGGAGATACCTGTGATGTCGGCTTTCTTGGGCTTAACCGCACCGATTAGTTCGTTGCCATCTTGCAGTTGTATTTTAGCCTGTGTGCCATTTTGAGTGATATAGTCAGGTATGATAGATGCTTGTTCGTCTTGGGTCTTCTGTCCGAATTTGGTGCTGGTTTGGTCGAGGGTAACATCTTCTACTTTCACCAATTCGAGCAGGTAGTCCAATGGGTTGCTCTGCAATGCTGCCAATGTAACTGTCTGCGGTGTAACCTCGTTGTTGCTGCTGAGTACTGTGATGGTAGCGTTGAGCGGAGTGATAGGCAGTACACCTCCGACAGCAGCGTCTGCATAGGTGTATGCTCCGAAGCCTGTAACCTTGTCGCCTTGTTTTACTGCGTCATTCCAATAGGTGTCGGTTACGCTGATGGCTGCGGTGTTGTCCTCCAAGTACAATACGGTTTCGCCATTGTCCTTTGCATATTTGTAGGTAACAACGGCTTCACCGGTGAAGCGCATATAAGCATAATCCCAACCACTTGCAGTAGCCGCTTGTGCCTTGAGTTCAGCCACAGTGGCGCATTTCTTGACATCTGTCGTCCACCAAGAGGAGGTGATAGTAGCGGTGGCATCTTCCGTGGTGAGGGTGATGGTTGCTTTTTGTGCGTCAACTGCCACAGGGGTAAGAGTAGCAGTAACCGTAACGCCTGCTTCCGTCTCTGCGTCTGCCTTGGCGATGGTGGTCTTGTCGAGGGTCAGTTCGGTATTGTCGCTTGCGAGTGTGATGTCGCCCTTGAGGTTCTTGCCTGTAACGGTGAAAGTGGCGGTGTAAGTCTCGCCCGTATATGGCATACCGCTTGCGAAAGAGAGTGTCTTGGTGGAGACGGTCAGTTCGGGATTGTTCTCTATAGGAGTGCTTCCGCCTTCGGTAAAGAGGTCGTCCCATGTGGTAGCGACTTTGATTTCGTCAACGAATAATGTGTTCGGATTATATGTTTGTTGATACAGATGAACTGATTTGATTGTGGTTGCATCCTCTTTGCTATTTGCACCTTGTGCAGTGCCTGATGAGGTTTGTGCTTCTTGTGTACATTCAAGGGTCGGTATAGTCGTTGTTTTTGTGGGGTTTATGTACAAACGTGCAGTATCATTCTTTGCTCCTTCAACAAATTCATACTCAAGGATAACAAGGTAATTTGTTTTGACAGAATACTCTTCGGTGGTATAAGGTATGCCAACAGAACTTTCGTTATTTTTGGTCACACCCATCTGGAACTTGCCTGTAAACTCACCTTGTGCGTCTTTTGCTGAGCGAATAAAAAGACGAGCATATAGTTTGGAACCAGAACCCGTTCCATCTCCAAACATTAGAGTACAATATCCTTTATCTCCAGTTTTAGTGTTGATTTCGTCCACATTGATAATCGCGGACAAATATACTTTACCACTATTAACCTCGGTATCTAACAAGCGCATATCACGCCTCAGACCTGATGTGTTTCCTTTCATAGAAACCATATTCCCCGTTCCTGTCGCATAGCCGGAATATGATAAAGAGCCTTCTACAACCTGAATTTGTGTACCTCCGGACATATTGGTGTACCAGTTCTTGGTATCTGTTGTAGAGGTTGTTAGTTCTCCTGCGTTCAGGTTTCCTACTTCACGGTTGAAAGACTCGTGGAGGATGAGGTCGGCGTGCACGCCGGTGAGCGTGAAGATTGCCGCGATAATTAGTAATAACTTTTTCATAACATAATAAAATTAGCGGTTAAACATAATTGTTTTTATATTTTTGTTGTCTTATTGCTTGGATATTCCTTGTCTATCCCTTGCGCATCCCTTGCTTATCCCTTGCTGTTTGACACGGGAAAGAAGGGATTTACTATTATTTAACTTCTGCGCCGGTGATGGTATAGGTCTTGCCATCGCGCTGTATCAGCACCTGCCCGTTGCGTAGTATCTTCGTGGCGCGGTCGGGTGGGGTAGCCACATTCTCCACGGGGGTCGGGTTGCTGTTGTAGATGATGTGAACGAGGCGGCCGTACGAGTTGCGGGCATTCACCTCTATATACAGGTAGCCGTCGCGGTTCTCCACGCTGACCGTGCCCTCGACCATGAAGTAGAGCGGGGGCACTATCTGTCCCGTCCACAAGGTTCGCCCGAAGAAAGAGGGGAGTGGTGCGGGGTTGCCGTCTTTGTCTGCACCCACACTGCCCGCCAAGACGGTGCCGAGTTGGCGCGAGTCGTCGATAGGATATACGCCTGTGGGTATGATGGTGACGGCATCGGTGGTGTCGGTATTGAAGCGGATATAGGTATTGTTGGTGACCCCATACGAGACAGCATCGAAGAGAATCATACTGCTGTCGGCGAGGTAGGCGGTGTTGATGGTGACCTCGTCCTGCGTGCCGTAGGTGAAGTTTACTTCGCCCGATACAGAGTCGTAGGATAGAGGCATGATGGCGGACATGTGCACCTTATAATATATACTGTCTTTGCCCATTATGCCGCCGACAACGTCCAAGTACCGCCCCTGCCGTTTGGCAGTAACCTCGCCGCTGTAGAACGGTATGCGGGTGAAGCCGCCTTTGTGGTCGAAGTGTGCGATATAGGAGTACTTCTGGTACATATCCGAGACCTCGAAAGTGCCCTCCGGCTGTTCGGTGAAGGGGGTGAGGCTCAGGTAGTACGCGGAATCGGGCGTGTAGCCGTGTATCTGGTAGGCACCTTGCATATTTTGGTTGTAGTACTGCGCCTTGGGAATAGTGAGCAGCACGGTGTCTTTGGCGACGGGTGGGACGTAGAACATCGTGACGCGGTACATGACAGAGTCGTCGCCTATCACGTCGGCAGCCAGATAGGTGGTGTCCTGCGCTTGCGAGAGCACTACTTTGGCGTCCATGACGCGCACTCCGAGCGTGTCGCGGCTGCGGATGACGCCGAGGAAAGAGTAGTACTTGTCGATAGCATCGCCGCGGAAGGTGCCGCCCAGCGTGTCGGTGTGCACGTCGATAGCCGCGATGTACCGGTCGTTGCGGTTGTAGAACTGGTAGTTGCCTGCCGCCTTGGCGTGCGTGAGTTCGGCAGAGCGGGTGAACGGCACGTCCACGGTGTCCGTGGGGGTAGGGATGATGTAGCCCATATCAATGCGGTAGAGTACCGTGTCCTTGCCGAGCATGTTGATTTTCACCATACGCGACTTGACGTCGGTGGTCAGGGTGAGGGTGGTCTGCAAGCCGGTTGTGGACTTGCCCTCTTTGGAGTTGAGGGTGGTGGTGAAGCCCATGCTGAACACCCCGTCGGCAATGCTGTCGGCGGTTACTTGTACGGACACCGCGTAGTCGTCGTTGAAGCCGTCCAGATAGTAGATGCCTTGTGTGGAGGTGAGGTTCTCGATGGTCATGTTGCGAATGGCGATGTCCACGGTGCGCTTGGGCACGAGCGAGTGCGAGGTCATTGTGAGGCGGTACAGCACACTGTCGTTGCCTATCATCTCGGCTTTGGCTTGATAGACATAGTCCTGTTGGGTGACGGTCAGGTCATAGCGCAGGGCGTCAATCCATATTGTGTCTATGCGTAAACTTGCGCCATAAGGTGCCATCTCTGCCTCTGTGTATGTGCCTTCGATGAGCCCCTCATAATATAATATGGTCGAGAAATACACCTCGGGCTTATCCTCGGTGTGCATCTGGAACGAGATGTTGCCGATGTTCAGTTCCGCCTCGCCGAGGGTGTATGAGACGGTGTCTTTGGGGGTGAAATTCACACGATGCACATCTACTACATAGATACTATCGTCTGAACCCACAATATCTGCATGTATCTCAATCTTTCCTTTGTCGGTCTTCTTTACGGTCAATGTCAAAGAACGATAGTCTATGTATTTCTTGCTTTTTCGCTCTTGAATCCATGAGTGGTCAGGCAGCATATCTTGCTTGCTAAACGTTCCCGTTACCTCTTCCGCGATGTAATTAAAGCACACGGTATATTTGTAGTCCTCACTGATAAGTGCTAAAAACCAATCTTTAGTTTCCTCATTGTATTCACACGATGCCAATTCCGTGGCATAGATGCGTATAGTATCCTTGTCGGGTGCAGCCGCTTGGGCGGCAGACACACACATAATGGTGGCGAACAGGGGTAGTAAAAATCTCTTCATAATCAGTATGATGGTTCTTTATCGAATATATTTTCCTGTGAAATCAAAGCGTTTGCCGTTGCTGACAATCACGAGCCGTCCGTCTTCCCAACGCTTGCTGCCGGTTGTCTGCGCGGGCTGTATGTTGTCCGTCCCCGTAGGGGTTCCCGTCATCTGCACGCGGTATAGTACGCTGTTCTTGCCCAGTATCTCCGCGTAAGCCGTGTTGCCGGTGAGCGTCAGTTTTACTAATTGGCTTGCTACCGCTGTGCCGCCTGCTTCGGTGGCGGTGGCAGAGATGCTCTCTTCGTACGTGCCGTCTGTCATCTTGTCGGCTGTTACGTGCACCATCACAGCGTATTGCGCGTTGCTCCCCTTTACCTCGAAGAAGCCTTGTGTAGCCGTTGCGTCGTCAATGGTCATACTGCCGATGCTCATGTCCACCGTGGATTTCGGCTCCAAAGTGTGCGATGTGGCGGTAATGCGATAGAGGATATCGTCGTTGCCCAGCAACTCGGCTTGGGCTTGATACACGTAGTTCTGCTCGGTGATAACCAATTGGTACTCAACGGCATCTACAAATATCCCGTCTATTCGTATGCTGGCTCCGTACGGTGCTACGTCGTCTATCGTATAGGTGCCCGCTATCCGACCTTTGAAGTATATGATAGTGGAGAAATACACATCCGCATTGCCGTCTGTTTGCAGTTGGAAGGTCGTAGTACCGAGGTTGATTTCCGCCTCGTCAAAGGTGTAATCCACGGTGTCTTTGGCAACAGAGGTCTGCCGGTCAGCAGCGCAGACATTTATTATGCCCAGAACGAGTACAGATAAAATGAGTGAGATTTGCTTCATATAGTTCTTTGTGTTTTGATTATTACCGAGTTGAGGCTGTCTAACAATGTAAAGTTGTTAGGCAGTTTTTCTGTTTTGTAGTAGTGTGAGATAGTGCGTTGATCGTGC
>CAKVBV010000060.1 GCA_934725535.1 uncultured Bacteroidales bacterium
CCCTCTGACTTTGTAGTACCTTTGCATCGTGATTCAAGGTGTTGAATCCGGTAGGCTGCAGACGTAAGCAGCCCGTGTTCTTTGACGTACGAAATACTGCCCGAGAGGGTGGTCTGTTAGCATCGGCAGGAAGGCCTGTCGATACGAGTAATTAGCCGTTGACTACACAGAGGGTGTCAGGCAAAGAGGGTAGGCAATGAGAGATGGGTTCCGCATAATGTCCTTGGTACGCGGTCAAGCGCTATGTGTCTCAGTGGCAAGGTATGCGTAGTCTATCCCTTGCTCATCCCTTGCGTATCCCTTGCTGTTTTGCACGAAAAAGACCCGAGGGGGAATCGGGTCTTTTGGGGTGGAAATCGGTTAATAAATGTAATTATTGCTTGGGTTCTTTGAGCCAGCGGTCGAGCCATGCGAAGAATGTGCGCTGCCAGAGAATGCCGTTCTGCGGCTGGAGCACCCAGTGGTTCTCGTCGGGGAAGATGAGGAGTTCGGCAGGTACGCCGCGCATCTTGGCGGCATCAAAGGCTGCCATACCTTGGTTGGCAAGGATGCGGTAGTCCTTTTCACCGTGGATACAGAGGATTGGCGTGTCCCATTTGTCCACAAAGCGGTGGGGCGAATTGGCAAAGGTGCGCTGCGCGGTCTTGTTGTCCTTGTCCCAATAAGCACCGCCCATGTCCCAGTTGGCGAACCATTTCTCCTCGGTCTCGAGGTACTGCATCTCCATATTGAAGATACCATCGTGGGCGATGAAGGCTTTGAAACGGTGGTCGTGGTGACCAGCCAGCCAATAGATGCTGAAGCCGCCAAAGGACGCTCCGACACAGCCGAGGTGGTCTTTGTCCACATAGGGTTCGTTGGCTGCGAACTCGTCGATGGCAGTGAGGTAGTCGCGCATACATTGTCCGCCGTAGTCACCGCTGATAGCCTCGTTCCATTCCATGCCGAAGCCCGGGAGTCCGCGGCGGTTGGGGGCAACGATGATGTAGTCGTTGGCAGCCATCATCATGAAGTTCCAGCGGTAGGACCAGAACTGGCTGACAGGCGACTGGGGACCTCCCTCGCAGTAGAGGAGGGTGGGGTATTTCTTGGTCGGGTCAAAGTGCGGCGGGTAGATTATCCATGTGAGCATCTGCTTGCCGTCGGTGGTCTTCTGCCAGCGCGGAATGACGGTGCCCATCTCGATTTGGGCGTAGATATTCTCGTTTTCGGTGGTCAGTTGGACGGGTTCTTGTCCCGCTTGGAAGCGGTAAACCTCGTTGGCTTCGCGCATGGAGTGGCGCATGCAATAGTAGGTGTCGCCGATGCTGGCGCAGGGTACGAAGTCGTATTGACCGGAGGTGAGGCAGGTGATTTTGCCTTGCAGGTCGGTGAGGTAGAGCATGGCTGTGGCGTGCCATACTGCGCTGAATACGAGGGTGTTGTCGTCTTTCCAGTAGTACTCGTCCACGTTGGTGTCGAGCCCCTCGGTGAGCCAACGCACTTCGCCTGTTTCGAGGTTCTTGACCATGAGGCGGTTCTGGTCGCTCTCGTAGCCGTCGCGTGCCATGCTGAGCCATGCAATATACTGACCATCAGGCGAATAGGACGGGTTGGTGTCGTAGCCTGCGTTGGGGGCTGTGATGTTCTTGTGCAGTTTGGTGTCGAGGTCGTAGAGGTAGATGTCGGAGTTGGTGGAGACGGCATAGTCGAGACCCGCTTTCTTGCGGCAGGTGTAGGCTATCTGCTGCCCGTCAGGACTCCATGCGAGTTGCTCGATACCACCGAAGGGCTTCATGGGACTCTCGTAGGGTGTGCCGTCAAGGATGTCCACTATGTTGCTGACTATCAATTGTCTGCCATCGTTTCGGAGGTCGCACAGGAAGGGGTGCGGGGCGGTCTCCGTCCACTCGTCCCAGTGCTTGTACATGAGGTCGTCCACCACGCGCCCCGAGGCAAGAGGCAGATCGGGGTATTTGTCCGCCGTTGTGGGTACGGTCTTGACCTGCGCGATGAGGATGATTTTGTCGCGTTTTGACGAGAGCAGGAAGCCTTCGATGTCGCGGTCGAAGCCCTGCAGGCACAGTTCGTGGGGGTTGGACAGCCCTTCGGTGAGGTAGAGTTTACCGCCACGCAGATACGCCACTTGCTCGTTGCCCCACCATGCGGGGCTGTTGCCTACGAACTCATGGTAGGTCTGGAGGTGGTTGTCGGTCTCGTTGGCGAGGCGTACCCACGTGGTGGAGCGGTTCTCGGGGACGCTGTAGTAACTGACGGTGTAGAGTACGTTGCCCGTTTCGGGATCGGGCATGACACTGTTGATACGCCCCATCGCCCAGAGGGCTTCGGGGGTGAGACGACCGCCTTCAATGGTGATTTGCGGTTTGGTGACGGGCGGCAGGTTGTCCGCCTCTTTCTGTTGGCAGGAGGCTGCCAGTAGGGCAATAGTAGCCATTAGGATAAGTTTTCGCATATTGGTTTGTCTTGTTTTTTGTCATGGTATGTCGTGCACAAAAGAAGCGGCACCGCCATCCTGCGTGTCTGCGACCACAATGCAGGGTGAACGGTGCCGCAAAGGTACTGCTTTTCGGGCAAATATGCAACAGATTTACTTGGCTTTCTCGATGCGCATATTGCCGTTGACGGTCTCCAAATCTATCTTTGTCACGGGGTTGGTACCTGCGTAGAACTCGCCATCGCGTCGGCTGTGGCTGTAGGTGCCTGGGATGTCGGACGAGAATTTGCCGTTGACAGTCTCGTATTCCGCCACGAAATCCTTGTCGGCAGGCTGCACCACCGTCAGCGAACCGTTGACGGATTCGATAGTTATCTTTCTGCCTGGCAGCAAGTTATGCACACTTACATCGCCATTCACCGTTTCGATTCCTATCTCGGCTGCACGTACCGCTACCCTGATGTTGCCGTTGACGGTCTCAATGTCGATGTCGCTGTACTCGCTGTTGCGCGGCAGGGTGAGCAGCAAGTCCTTCTGAATACTTTTTTTTGTCTTCCAATGTCCTGATTGACAGAAGCGTATCTCCAATTCTCCGTTGTGTATCAGGTAGCGCATTTTGAGGTGATTGTCCTCGTCTTTGGGGCGGACAGTCTCTTCCCAAGTGGGGACTTTCACATCACCGAACACCACTTTGATGTCTCCGTTCACCCAGTCGATGTCTATCGAATGTATTTTCTCGGTGGTGGAGCCGTTGCCTGCCGTGTAGAGGTGGGCATTGTCGTACGTGTAGTTGATGCTGTTGTCTGCTTTCGCGAACATAGTACACCCCATCAGAGCCACTGTGAACAAGGCGATTCTCGCCGTTGCTGTCATTGTTGTTGATTTCATCGTTTTATGTATTTGGTTTTGTTTCGGTTGCAAAATTACGATATTTCAGGCGACTGTGCAAGATGCGGCATCAGAAAAACCATCGCACATCCCGACGATGTGAAGCGATAAGGCGTTCTATTCAGTCCTGTATGGTATGGGGTATCTACTTGCTGGTTGTGCCGATTTGCTTGTGTGTCTTGCTGTTTTTCGGAATTTGTTGTATCTTTGTGGGCTAATCTATGATGTCATACCTTGTTACTGCTCAAGTAAAATGATTGATACACATTGCCACATCGACGACCCGCTGTACACCGAAAACCTTGACGCTTTTCTTGCCGAACAGAAAGCGGGCGGGGTGGAGTGCATACTTGTGCCGGGGGTGGACGAGACCTCTGTTCAGAGTGTCTTGTCGGTCTGCAGGTCTTTCCCCGACTATCTGTATCCCGCACTGGGACTGCATCCCGAAAATGTTACCGACCACTGGCAGGAGCAACTGCGGCAGATACACGAAGCCGTCCTTTCCTGTCAGAACACCTCACAACCGCTTGTTGCAATAGGCGAGATAGGACTCGACTACCATTTCGACTCTACGCGCAAGGCAGAGCAGCAGGCTGTCCTGCGCACACAAATGCAATGGGCAGCCGACCTGCAACTGCCGGTGATGATTCATAGCCGTGATGCCACGGAAGACTGCCTGACTATCCTACGCGAATACCCTTCCGTTACGGGCGTCATGCACTGCTTCAGCGGCAGCAGAGAGACTGCCCTGCAAATCCTGCAAATGGACTATTACCTCGGTATCGGGGGCATCTTGACGTTCAAAAACTGTAAATTGGCGGACACGCTTGCGGCTCTTCCGCCGGAGCGGATAGTCTTGGAGACCGACGCTCCCTATATGGCACCGGTGCCGCATCGGGGACAACACAACGAGAGCCGTTGGATTTCCTATGTCATTCAGCGGCTGGCTGATGTATATCAATGCTCTCCCGAGCATATTGATGCTGTAACCACCGCCAATGCCAAGCGACTTTTCCATATCGGATAGCCTGCAGAACAACCAAACAAAAGAAACACAAGCAATTACCTACACCTGTTTCAGGGATAGTTGTATGCGGTTGCGGGCATGGTCTATCCCAATCACACGCACGCGGACGTGCTGATGAAGGTGCAGCACCTCATTGGGGTCGGTGATACGGCGGTCTGCCATCTCGGAGATATGGATGAGTCCGTCTTTGTGTACCCCCAAGTCCACGAAAGCCCCGAAGTTGGAGATATTGGTCACAATCCCCGGCAACACCATACCCGCTTGCAGGTCGTCAATGGTATGCACATTGTCATCAAAGCGGAACTCCTCTATCTGTGTACGGGGATCGCGCGAAGGTTTCTCCAACTCATGAAGGATGTCTGTGAGTGTCGGTAGCCCCACTTCATCGGACACATAGCGTTGTATATCTATCTGTTGGCGCAGGTCGGCACGTTGCATCAAGTCTTGTACCGTACAACTGAGGTCGTGTGCCATTTGCTCTACTATACGATACCGCTCGGGATGCACTGCCGAGTTGTCAAGAGGCATATCCGATTCCGTAACACGTAAGAAACCTGCAGACTGTTCAAAGGTTTTGGCTCCCATCTTTGGTACGTGCAGTAATGCTTTCCTGTTGGGAAACGCCCCATGCTCGGCGCGGTAGTCCACGATGTTTTGAGCCAATGCAGGACCGAGACCGGAGATATAGGTAAGCAGATGCCTGCTGGCGGTATTCACGTCCACACCCACATGGTTCACCACGCTTTCCACTGTCTGGCGGAGACTCTCGCCGAGACGTGTCTGGTTTACATCGTGCTGATACTGACCGACACCTATGGACTTGGGGTCTATCTTCACCAGTTCTGCCAATGGGTCCATCAGCCTGCGCCCTATCGATACGGCACCGCGTACCGTTACATCCTCATCGGGAAACTCTTCCCTGCCGAGTTTGGATGCCGAATATACCGATGCCCCGCTCTCGCTCACTACGAATACTTGGGGCTTTTCCAGCATTGGCTCCATGGTATGACGTACCATCTGTTCCGTTTCACGGCTTGCAGTACCATTGCCGATAGCGATGGCCTGCACATGGTATGTATGGAGCAGTTCCTGCAGTGTCTTGGTCGCCTGCACGGTATTGAGGAATACCACCGTATGGTGGAGCAAATCACCCTGCGCGGATAGTACCACCACCTTGCACCCTGTTCGGAACCCAGGGTCCAGAGCCAGGACACGTTTCTGACCGAGAGGCGACTCCAATAGCAGTTGCCGCAGGTTGGTAGCAAACACGCGAATGGCTTCGGTATCTGCCTTTTCCTTACTGCTGGCGGCAAACTCAGTCTCTATGGAGGGCTTGAGGAGGCGTTTGTAACTATCCTCCAACGCTAATTCCACCTGGTATGCGGCATCGTTGTTGGCTCGCAGAAAACGATGTGCCAGTTTGTCAAGGGCTTTCTCTTTGTCGGGTGAGATGTCCACGCGGATATAGCCCTCGCTCTCGGCACGGCGGATAGCCAACAACCGGTGCGAGGATATACGACGGAGTGGTTCACTGATAGCGAAATAATCCTTG
Source organism: uncultured Bacteroidales bacterium (assembly GCA_934725535.1). Taxonomy (GTDB): domain Bacteria; phylum Bacteroidota; class Bacteroidia; order Bacteroidales; family Paludibacteraceae; genus Colicola. The sequence goes on from CAKVBV010000060.1 coordinate 5,902, forward strand.
TAGTTTTGTGCTTCGGGACTGTCTGCTTTATCCTTGACTACCTTGGTGGTGATGACGGCGGTGTATGTAAACTCCCTTCGTATGGCAGCACGTGCAGGCTCGTCTTGACTTATCCATTCGGCGATGATGTCGCGTGCTCCTTGCAGGGCTGCACTGGTGTCAGGCACGTTCTTCTCTTTGCTTACGAAACGCTTTGCAAGGTCATCAGGACGGGTGTTGTCTTGCTTCCATAGTTGTTTAGCCAAAGGCTCCAGCCCCTGTTCCTTGGCTACATCGGCACGTGTCTTGCGGTGAGGCTTGTACGGTAGGTAGATGTCCTCTAATTCGGTGGTGTCCCACGAAGCCTCTATACGTTGGCGCAGTTCGGGTGTCAGTTTCCCTTGTCCCTCAATAGTGTCCATGATTGTCTGCTTGCGGTCATCCAACTCAAGGAAACGGTGGTACTCGTCGGCAATCTTGCCTATCTGTACTTCGTTAAGACTGCCTGTTTGCTCTTTGCGGTAGCGGGCAATAAAGGGGATGGTTGCCTTGTCGTTTAGTAACGCAATAGTGGCTGCCACCTGCCGTACACCGATGCCTACGCGGGGAGAGATAAGGGAAGAAAAGTCCATGATAGTTAATCTGTATTATGGCGCAAAAAGAGTAATATCTTTTTGTATAGATAGTACTATTCTGTCAGTATTTCAACCATTGCAGGAAGTCCTTGACGGATGTGGAAAATGCGTATGGCTCGCTGATAGGATTTCCTTGTGCTGACAACTGAATGAAATAAGGCTGTGCATTCGACCCGTATTGCTCACGCTGGATACGTGAGTTATAATCGCCCACGGACTCGTCTGTATGAACGAACCCCGTCTGCTTGCGAGGCTGCTTGTCATCCACAAACAGAGTGATTACTACATAATTGCGTAATCTCGATTTCACCGAGTCATCGTCTAATACGTAGGCTTCCATCTTGCGGCAATTCACACAACCGTAGCCCGAAAAGTCTAATAGCACGGGCTTTCCTGCCAGTATTGCGTATTGCAAACCTTCGTCATAATCATAGAATACCTCACGACCCTCAATGGGCATCGGCGGTGCAAAAGCAGAAATAGCCTTCACAGATGCCCCCCATAGTCCGGGCACAAGATAGGCAGTAAACAGCCACGACGCAAGGATAACCACACTCCGAACCACCTTGCGCGTTATCGAAACCTGACGAATACCACAAATTAAATAGACCCCGATACCGAAGAAACATACCACCCACACGGCGATAAACAGCCAACGGGGCAGTATCCCCCAGCCGTAAGCGAGATCGGCAACGCTCAAAAACTTGAGCGAAAGGGCTAACTCCAAAAAGGCTAACACCACCTTTAGCGATTGCATCCAACCGCCTGACTTGGGCATTTGCTTCATCCACTTGGGGAACATCGCAAACAGTGAAAACGGCAAAGCCAGCGCAATAGCGAAACCTAACATACCTATCGCAGGCGCGAGTAGGCTATGTCCTGCAGCCTCCACCAACAATGTCCCGATGATTGGTCCGGTGCAGGAGAACGACACTATGACCAAGGTCAGTGCCATCATCACGATACTTAGTATGCCACCGGTACTGCGGGCTTTCGCGTCCAACTTGGTGGACCACGACGAGGGCAGTTGTATCTCAAACAAACCGAAAAACGACAGGGCAAACACCACCAGCAAGGCAAAGAAGAATAGATTAACTATCGCATTGGTTGCCAATGCGTTCAGTGCAGAAGCCCCGAATATCACGGTTATCAGCAAGCCCAAACCTACGTAGGTGACGACTATGGCCAAACCATATAGTAGTGCATCGCGCACACCATGCTCTTCCGACCGCTTGAGGAAAAACGACACCGTCATAGGGATTATCGGCCACACACAGGGCGTGAATATCGCTAATAAACCGCCCAACAGACCCATCAGAAACACCCACCACAAGTCGGTACCCTGTGCAGTTGCTTGCGCAGACACGGAGGACTCGTTGGCTTGCAAAGGGGTATATCGCCACACTTCGGGTGCCGTGCACATCTTGTCATTGCAAGTGTTGTAACGTATAGCCACTTCTTGCCCTGCGGGATACATCATACTATAGGTGTCCCCGTATTCCATGCCGACAGCAGAGTCATTCACGCTAATCAGCGTCAAATGCCAACCGGCATCTATTGTGGCTGTAATGCGCACACTGTCACCCGTTTGCTCACTGGTCCAATGCACAGCATCCACTATCTGTGCCTGTATCTGACCGGCAGCAAATAGGAGCATTACCCAAAACATTACATGCCACTTCCTCATAATCGCTTAATACCTAATATCTAACCTCTAATTACAGTCCGCCACATCGCTTGGCATTCTCCAATCCCCCCTTGGCGAGAGACTTACGCCTACCACCTTGGGACCGTCAGGCAGGCAACTGCGCTTGAACTGCTGGGTATAGAAACGATGCATAAACACATCTAACCAATGGTGCAACTCTTCACTGTTATATTGCCCGTCAAATGCCAAGGTTGCCATATAAGCAATCTTTTCTTTTGTAAATCCGAAACGCAGGAAATAGTACAGGAAGAAGTCATGCAATTCATACGGACCCACTTTGTCTTCCGTAATCTGGGCGATATTTCCCTCTTGGTCTGGCGGTAGTAATTCGGGCGAAACAGGAGTAGCAAGTACATCAAGCAGGATACGCCTTACCTCTTCTCCAAACACGTTTTCGGCTGCATGGCGCACCATACAGCGAACCAATGTCTTCGGAATACCTGCATTCACCCCGTACATCGACATCTGATCGCCGCAGTATGTCGCCCAACCGAGGGCTAATTCGCTCATATCTCCTGTACCTACCACAAGCCCGTTGTACTTGTTCGCCATATCCATCAGTATCAATGTGCGGATGCGGGCTTGAGCGTTCTCGTAGGTTACATCGTGTACATTCATATCATGACCTATATCTTGCAGGTGCTGAGTAGTCGTATCGCGGATAGGTATCTCGTGGATGCTCACGCCTAACTGCTCCATCAGCGCAGTGGCATTATGGTATGTGCGGTCAGTAGTACCGAAGCCCGGCATCGTAACACCTATCACTTGCGAGCGGTTATAGCCCAACCTGTCAGCCGCAAGTACACTTACCAACAGAGCCAGTGTGGAGTCCAAACCGCCCGAAATACCCACCACGAGACTTTCTGCATGCGTGTGTTGCCAACGGCGAAGCAATCCGCAAGTCTGTATGCTGAATACATCCTCGCAGTAGTTCAGACTGTCCGCCTCGCAAGGCACGAAAGGTGTCGGGCAGAAACGGCGGTGTATCGGCTCCGCAAAACCGTCTTCCGAGTCTATCGGAGCCACGTTTATCTTTCTGTAATGCCCGTGTTGGTCCTTGGTGAAGTTGGTATTACGCTGACGGTCTATACGCAAACGCTCTATGTCTATCTCGGTGATAACCATCGTACTGTCCATCTGAAAGCGTTCCCCTATCTCCAATAGGTCTCCGTTCTCTGCGATATAAGTACTGCCTGAGAACACCAGGTCTGTGGTGGACTCCCCTATGCCTGACGAAGTATACACATACCCGCAGTGCACACGTGCGGACTGCTGGGTTATCATCTGCCTGCGAAAGGCGTGCTTGCCTGTAACGCAGTTGCTGCTCGACAGGTTGAAGATAATCTCTGCCCCCTGAATAGCCAATTGTGTACTTACGGGCAGTGGCGACCAAAGGTCCTCGCACAACTCGATACCAAAGCAGTAATCCCGTGTAACAAACAGCAAATCAGGACCAAAAGGCACATCTCCACTCCATAGTTCGATGGTTGGAATACGGGGTTGCAGTCCGTTTGCGCTATGCTCCATAGCCGCACGACCTGATGTAAACCAACGCTTCTCATAGAACTCACCCGTGTTGGGCAGGTTCACTTTCGGCACCACACCTATCACCTCGCCATCCGTCATCACGAAAGCACAGTTATACAGGTTGTTATCTACCTTCAGTGGTGCACCCACCAATACCACAATAGGCTGATTGCGTGTATAGGCACATATCTCTTCCAAGCATTTCAGTGTGCTTTGTTGCAACTGCTGGGTGAAAAACAAGTCCGCGCATGTGTACCCCGTTACGCTCAACTCGGGAAAGCATATCACTTGCACGCCTTCCTCCAATGCCTCTGTTATTTGTTTCTTGATTTCATTGGTATTGTAATGGCAATCGGCAACACGCATCTGTGGTACGGCTGCTGCCACTCGGACAAATCCTAAGTTCTTTTCCATTGGTTAAGTTATATCAATTTATATAGTAAGTACCCTCTCCTTCACAGAGTGCCTTTTTGCCCCACAAAGGTACGGCTTTTTCACGGATTAGCAAAAAAAATACGTTTTTTTTGTAGGTTATTTGCGTATATCAAAAAATAGCACTACCTTTGCACCCGCTTTCGAGAAAAGCAATAGGGTGCTATCGTCTAGTGGCCTAGGACAACGGCCTCTCACGCCGTAAACCCCGGTTCGAGTCCGGGTAGCACTACCGAAGAACGACCATCATTTTGCGATGGTCGCTCTTGCTTTTATATGCAACGATTCTTCCTTTTACTATGCACCCTGAATCACATACATTTTCAGGGCAACCGCATCAAAAGTTGGTATTTTTATGATTTGCAGTAAATAGTCCGGATTCATTGCTGCTATGAATAGTTTTTTAAGACTTCGTTTCTTTTTGTTTTTTAATTCTTAATTTTTAATCAAAGAAAGAGACTTGCCATTCTTAATTTTTAATTAAAAAAGAGAGAACACCCCGAAAGCGTCCTCCCTTCTTCATTGAGCCAATTTGTAAATTACAAATATCACAAAACAAAGAATGGTATCAAAAGATTTTGCATCCTTAATACCATTCTCTGTGTTCCCCTCCTTTGGAGGGGTTAGGGGAGGTCCCTTTACTCAATCTCTGACGAGCATTGATTCCAAACATACTGTCTGAGTGTGGAATACTGAGTCTGAGCCTTGAAAGCAGCCAAGTCTTGTGCTTTCTTGGTAGGGTCTCCCAACCTCGCTTGAGTAGCCTTGCAGACCTTACCAAAACGACTCTGAGCCTCCAATTCAGCCGCACTGTAGGCAGTACTTCTTACTCCGCTCACACTCGAATAGTAAGGATTCTCCAGCATCTTTGCATTGCTGGTGGGGGCCTTTCTGACGAGGTAAATCACCTTGTCCTTTCTGCTCAACTTGCCCGAAACAGACTTCACGGGCGCAATGTAACGTATTAAAGCCATAATAAATAAATGTTTTTTGTAATTTAATTTTAATTTTATTTTTTTATGATATGCTCTTTCTTTTGAAGTCGTGAGCCGCGACTTTTGATACTCCGTTCCCGGTTGTTTTTCACTCGGTTGTTTTTCTAAAGAGGGTGTACCCATTCGGGTACCCTCTAAAAAAGTGTAAAAAGTGAAAAAAGTGTAAAAGTGAAATTATAGTTTGGTATATGTACCGTCCTGATTATCACGTATTTGGCACTTGCTTTTCTTGGATTTCGGGTTCAGCCAACGACTGAGATCCACATCCACACTACCGTCTGTTTTACCCATTTTTACCCGCATGTCATATACATCTTTGCGGTTGAAAGTAACGGGTAATTGCTTAAATACTGCGGTCGGACTGACCACGTGTACGCCTGCGGCGTAGTTTTGGTCGGCTACTTTTTTGGCGATATTGCCGAAGAAAAGCACAGCATTTTCAAACACAAACTCGGCAACCCATTGGGCAAATTCAGCCGCGTTTTTCTCTGTTTTACTGTTCGTTATCCTAGCCAACGGGCTTGTCTTGGCACAGCCTTCAAGCATCGCATACATCATTCCGGCGCGGTAGCCCATAACCGCTGAACGCAAGCGGAAAGTGTTCAAGTGTTCATTGGCGCCCATTATTTTCAGTCCTGTTGCCCTTTGCCATTCGTCGATGGCACGGAAGACCGCGGGACAGTAATACATACCACTCTCCTGTTCCATATTATATAATTGTGCATATATCTCGTCCCGTTCTTCATCGCTAAAATTCGGATATTCGGGGATATCGAGACTTACTATCTTTGGCATCAAAATCGTAGCAAATCGACAAGCCAAGCCACCTGCAACTTGTCGATAACTAAGGTATTCGCGAACATCAGCAGTAGCACCTGCAAACAACAAGTTGATATTTACCCGCCCGCTAAACGATATACCCTGCTCTGTAGCCCGATAGACCGTGTATTCCACATTGTCGAAACCGTCGCAATAAAGACCCTTCCTGTTTCCGTGGGTTTTCTCTGCCTCTATTTCTTTTGAAATTTCTTCACTGTACATGAAGCACTTTGTATCTTGATTTGCCTTCATCGAGTTGCAAATCTGCGCATTGGTCGAATCGATCCCGATTATTCGCGGCTGCTCGATAGGGGCTTTTGGTTTGTTTTCTTTAGTTGAAGTCCAACGCCTGACGTCGGCGTTGGACTCGTCCTTTGCCTCACGTATTTGTCTGTCTTTCAATCTGATAGGTTCAAGGAGAAAATCCGTGATTTTCCGCCAAAAACTTTTGTCACTACCACTTTCGCCCACAAACAGACTGTAGAATGTAAACGAATGTGTATCTCCGTTATTACCCCGTCCGAAGCGAAAACGGACCTTACTCAAATACAACCCCAAAATGGGCAATAGTGCTATGACTAATGGCGCGTGAAAACGCTTCTCATACTTGCCAATCAACTTTTTGAATAGACCCGGAAGGGGTGGTAAATTTTCTTTCAAATAATCCACATCCAAATCCAGGGTTTCCATTGCCCTAAGTTGTTTTTCCTCTTTTTCTTTGGCTTGCGCCTTCACCAACACATCGGGGGTTCGACGGCAATACCTCTGCCGTAACGCCGTGTCAATCAGTTGTTTCCGTTCCTCTACTCCCAACCCGTAATCGGGAAGGGAAGCAAGAAGATTGTCTGCATTACTCTCTAAATACCTCAAGTTTTTGGCCAATGACATGTACAGCATTTTGTCATCTGCGTCCGTCATTTGTTGTTTCAACTCGTTTTTCAAGTGGGGGATGATGTCTCCCCACTTGTTTGTTTCATTTGCTTCATTAAAAATTGTTTCTTTTGCGCTGCGCGCATTTTCAATAATACTTGTAATTTTTTCCATATAGTATAATTAATTATTTGTTGTTTTGTTTATATAATTTAACTTTGCTTTTTCTTGTGCAATCGACACCAACAACGGGGTCCTTGCATATCTGTCCGCATGTTCGCATGCATACTTGCACTGTGACCACCTTTCATCGTCCTCCTTCCATGCGGGTAGTACCGCGTATAATCGGTTCGGGTCGAAGTCCACCAAAGGGGCTGTATAACCCGCCAACGTGTTATATGTGTCGTGTCGCATTCCTACTTTCGGGGTTCCGTCCACAGTGAGACAACCCACCAAAACTTTGACAACGGGAACTATTTCCTCTTGGTCTTTGATTTCGTACTGCACGTTTACACCCGAAGCGGTTGTGTTTTGGGGGCAGGTGCGGTTTTCATTGTTCCACTTGCCTTTAGGACGTTTGTCTATGGCGGCAAAGTGGTCGCCTATACGCTTTGCCTCTTCTTCACTCGCAAAGGTAAGTCCCTCTATATCAATGAATAATATCTCAGGCGTGATATAACTTGCCCGTGCCAAGTCACACACACATTGGTCATACTCGGCTACATTGGCAGCCTTCGCCAAACGCTTTTGTGTCATCGAAATACTTTCGTTCCACTCTCTTTCTGCCACCAATCGTAAGCCTCCACTAGGGGTAACATACGCAAGGACTATTCTGTTTTCCGTTATCACATCGCGGCTCTTCATATCTGCCCATATCTTCCGACCGTCGCAATCGTCGTAATCCCCTATTGCCAGCCCCGATGGGATCGCGTTTTCATTGGTCCGACGACCGTCGTTAACGAACTCCCGAGCATGAAAACAAGCGATTGGAAGTTCTTTTTTGAGCAAATTATACTCCTTTTGATAGTCGTCTCCGCCGAAAGGGTACTCTTGTTTGAGAAGTCGAATTTTGGTCCAAACATCCCATGTCTCATTGTCCCCGCTGTCGGCGGTGAGTATATACTCACCCGGGAAGCACCGATGAGGAATACCCCTGTAAATCTTTTCCTGAAGGCAAAAACGCTCTTTTCGCCCTTGCATGTTTATCACTTGCCCAAACGTGTTTATTACTTTCCCTGCTTGGGCGTTCTGCTCAGCCTGTTGCCGAGCCTCTTCTTTCAACTCAGCGGATATTTTGTCCGCCATCTTTTCTATTATACTTTTCATAAATCAATTTTTATATTTAGTATTATTTTTACACCTCTTTTATTTGCCAGGCCGTGAGGGCGTTGCCTGTTCCCCCCGTTTTCGTACTGAATGTCTTCATGTTAAACCATACACGCAGTCTTGTACCCAACTCATATTCAAAGTTTTTTGCGGCATCACCACGAAGGGTTACAAGGGCGGTCTGAGGGTAGGTCTCGTCCGTTTCCACGATTATTTTTTTTGTGTAGAAAGGCACTGAGCCAATCTTGGATTCGTGCTGCTCAAGAGCACCGATGCGGGTTAATTTTCCCGTAATCTCAAATTTTTGAGTTTTCATTTTTAATTTTAATTTATTTGTTTTTAATTTATTTATTTTGCGCTACGCTCGCGGTTGTACACCCCACGAGCGTTTTTTCTCTTTTTTATATATAAATAGTCTCTTGTTTTAAAAACAACAAACTTTATTTATTTTTTTCTTATTTTTTTTATACCTGTCATTGTTTATAATTATTCACACCTATTTTGCAATACTTTCCGTCTGTTACAACCGAAGTGATTAACAAAACCGCGTTTCGGTTAATATAGTACAACCATCGTGCCAAACATAAAACACCTGTTAATTATCATAACAGATAGAAATATAATTTGGCATAGATTAACCACAGATTGACTTTACAGAGGCTTTATTAAAAACTCTGCGGAACGGACGCCTGCCCTCCCCCGTATTTATCGCTAATTAGCCTTAAAATCAATTACTTAGAATAGTATTAAAGAATAGCATCGAAGAATAATATCGAAGAATAGTATCGAAAAATAGTATCGAAAATATTGCTGTCCGGTAAACGTAGTCCGAAGCAGAAGAGTCACCCCAAAATGCCCATAAACAGGCATATTGGTATGTAT
>CAKVBV010000061.1 GCA_934725535.1 uncultured Bacteroidales bacterium
AACGAGTTGGTAACGAATTTTATTTTACAGATATGATACAGTCTATATGACTTCAATCTTAACAATCGTACATTTTTGAGGTTGCTTGCCGAGATGAGAAAAGTGACAGAAAGTGACAGAAACTACCAAATCGCACCAAATCGCGCCAATAAGTAACAGAAACTACCGGAAACGCTCAATGCCCTCTGAAGATGTAGTACCTTTGCATCGTGATTCAAGGTGTTGAATCCGGTAGGCTGCATACGTAAGCAGCCCGTGATCTTTGACGTACGAATACTGCCCGAGAGGGTAGTGGAGGAGGATTCGTCCTGAGACTTGTTATGACAACGCGAGCCGATGGAAAGTCCTGCTCAAGCCACAGGCTTTTGCCTCGCTACGGCACATAGTGTGCAGAGCGCACCTGCCTTACGCTTCACGTCTCCCCAATGGCGTACGCTGTCCCTGAATAGTACGCCATTTGGTGTGGTAGCCCGAATTTGTCAGAGACTATATTGTGTAATCCACAGATTTTATGTAATTTTGCGTGGTTTTCCAATATGGGTTGTTGCAGGTTGAGCCGCCAATTGCCTGTAAGAGTCGGGAAATTACACAATCTAAAGGAGGTAGTTATGCAAGTAGAATTGGTGCTATTGGTGCTGTCGTTGCTGTTCTTCGCCAGTATCTTCACGGACAAGATAGGTTACAAGTTCGGTGTGCCGGCGTTGCTGCTGTTTCTGGCGGTGGGTATGCTGTTCGGGCCGGACGGTATTGGGCGTTGGTTCAGCGAAGACGGTATGGGCTATATGCTCAGTACGGGTTCCGCACAAGCCATCGGTACCATTGCGCTGTGTATCATACTGTTCTCGGGCGGTATGGACACCAAGTTGTCGGACATACGCCCCGTGATGGCTCCGGGGTTGACGCTCGCCACGATAGGTGTGCTGCTGACCGCTATCATCACCGGCGTGATTATCTACTATATCTTCGGCTGGCTGAACGCCGTGGCGAGCGTGAGTATATGGGTGGCGTTGCTGATGGCATCGACGATGTCGTCCACGGATTCGGCTTCGGTATTCTCCATTCTGCGCACCAACGGCGTGGGGCTGAAGCATAACCTGCGCCCGCTATTAGAGTTGGAATCGGGTGCCAACGACCCGATGGCTTATGTGCTGACCACGACCATGATAGGGGTGGTAACCGCCAAAGCCGCAGAGATTTCCATGCTGGCAATCGTGCAGACGATTGTGGTGCAATTGGTGATGGGTGCCGTGATGGGCTTTATATTCGGGAAAGGCATTGTGGAACTGATGCGCAAGGTGCAACTGAGCAACGAGTCGCTCTACCCGATAATGGTGCTGACGGCGTGCATTTTTATATTCTCGATTACCTACTACCTGAAAGGCAACTCTTATTTGGCGGTCTATATAGGCGGTTTGGTGATTGGCAACAGCAAGTTCACCCGCAAGCACCAGACGCGCAGTTTCTTCGACGGACTGACATGGCTGAGCCAGTTGATAATGTTCCTCGTGCTGGGATTGATGGTTCACCCGAGAGATTTGCTGCAGGTGGAAGTATTGGTACCCGGGTTGGTGATAAGTGTGGTAATGGTGTTTATATCGCGTCCGATTTCGGTTTTTCTGTGTATGCTGCCATTCCGGCAATACACTACGCCCGACAAACTGATGCTGAGTTGGGTGGGGCTGAAAGGGGCCGTTCCGATTATATTTGCCATTCTGTGCAAGGCGGGCGGAGTAGCCCATGCGGACTTGATATTCAATATCGTATTCCTTTGCACGTTGGTGTCGCTGATAGCGCAAGGCACTTCGCTGTCGGCAATGGCGAAGAAACTCGGACTGGCAATGCCGCCTGTGCAACTGAAGAAATTGGTGCATTTTGATATTGACTTGCCCGAGGAGATTGAGGCATCTGCCACCGAAATGGAGGTGGACGCGCCGATGCTGGCTAACGGCAACATGCTCAAGGACCTGGCTATTCCCGCCAAGACGCTGGTGATTATGGTGCGCCGTGGGGAGGATTTCTTTGTGCCGACGGGCAAGTCGGAATTGGAGATAGGCGACCAACTGCTGGTCATCACCGACAACGATGCCGCCCTTGCGGCGCAGTACCGCGAAGCCGAAGAGGAGGAAGAAAACAATCACTGGGGTATGCAATTGATTAACAACACCAAGGATTTTCTAAAAGAGAAATGGCATCAGATAAGCCACCCGAACAAAAAGAAAACACCTCCTACTTGTTAGTGCCAGCGTTGTTATCGGCAATGTAGTAACGGCATATCGGTTGCAGTCCGCAGGGCTTGCATTGGGGCTTGCGGGCTTGGCATGTGTAGCGGCCGTGAAGGAGTAGCCAGTGGTGCGCCTTGGGGATAAGGTCGGAGGGGATGTACTTAATCAGTTGTTTCTCTGTGTCTAAGGGTGTCTTGGCGTGCGTGGTCAGTCCGATGCGCTCTGCGACACGGAAGATATGTGTATCGACCGCCATCGTGGGTTGGTTCCACCACACGGCACAGACCACATTTGCCGTCTTGCGTCCGACACCCGCAAGGGTTTGCAGTTCCTCGCGCGTGGCAGGTATCTCGCCACCGTAAACCTCCATGACACGCTGCGCCATACTCACTAAATGAGCGGCTTTGCTGTTCGGATAACTGACTGAATGAATGTAGGTTAGCACCTCTTCAGGCGTAGCGTATGACAGGGCTTCCACCGTCGGGTAGGCGGCAAAAAGTGCGGGCGTGACGAGGTTGACACGCTTGTCGGTACACTGGGCAGAGAGCATAACCGCCACAAGGAGTTGGTAGGCATCGTCGAAAGTCAGTTCGCTCTCGGCAATGGGCATGTGCTCGGCGAACCATGCCAAGGTACGTGTATAGCGTTCACGGGTGGTCATTTCTGGTCGCGGTAGGTGCGGCTGAGGTACTGTAGCACCTGCGTCGCCTGCTTTTGCACGGACTCGGTTTCGGGACTAATAGTGCGCTTCTGCAGACGCAGGAGCATAATCTGGTAGAGCAACAGCAGGCACGCCTCAATGTCGCTCATCTCGGGGCGGTCGGTCTTTGCCTTCAATAGGCATAGCGATGGCGTAAGTCGCAGCATAGCAGCACGATAAGTCGCCTCCTCGGCAAGCAAGTCGCGGTGCAGGTCTTCGAGTTCTGAGAGGGCGTTCTGCGCCAGTTGCAGGTGCCCGTGGTCGAGGATGTTCTCTTGGTGCATCATCTCGCTGAGGTCATGCAACTCTTGGTTGGCGTCCGCCTGTTGCGGAAACGCACGCAGGTAATCCTCTATCTGCCAGAGATATAGGATATATTCGGCAATGTTATTCTTCTTCTGTATCATCTTCGTCGTCTATCCAATCGTAGTCGTCGGACATAAACATTTCTATCTCGCGCCTGTCCTTTTTGGTGGGACGACCGGTGCCACGGTCACGACCGCTCTGTGCCGCCAGACGCGCCAACTCCAATACCTCCAACTGGTCGGGCGTGGTGATGTCCTCCATGTAGTTGGGCACCAACTTCGCCCCCACGCGGTTCTGGCATAGTTGGAGAACGCGGTAGGTGAAAGTCGCCGGACCTTTGCGCACGGTGAACACATCGCCTACGCGGAAAGTGCGGCTGGGCTTGAGTTCGGCACCGTTCATCTTCACGCGCCCGCACTTGCAGGCTTCCGTAGCGATGGAGCGCGTCTTGTAGAGACGCATGGCAAACAGGTATTTATCAACGCGTACTTCCATTGTCAGTTGGTATGAATGGTCATTCTGTTGGTTGTTAATCGGCTGATATACTGCTGTATATAGGCACGCAGATAGGTCAGCATCTCCTGCACCTCTCTGCTCTGTCCGAGGTCGGCAAAGCGGTTGGTTTGCAACAGCGGGTCCTCGGCATAGCAATACACGGCAGTGAGTTCCTGCCCGTCAAACTGCACAAGCAGACTGCCGGAAAATATCTGATACACAGGGTTGTTGTAGCAGATGGCATAAGGGTGCGGCTTGGTGGTAGTGAGGGCATCCTCGCCGAAAGCGAAGTAGGGTTGCGGATAGCCTATACGTGCCAACACGGACGGCATGATGTCGGTCTGACTGATAGGCAATGTGCGTACTTCTCCGTGGTTATCAGCAGGATAGAAAAAAGCAATCGGTACCTCGAACAGCCCTTTTGCCGTCGTGTACTCGGGGTGCGTGAGTTGGTTGGTGTGGTCGGCTGTGAGAACAAACAACGTGTGGTCGTACCACGGTTGTGTCTTGGCGTATGCGAAGAACTGCCGCAGGGCATTGTCAGAGTAGCCGATGCACTGATGGATAGGTTGCGTACCCATTGGGTAAACGCCTGTATATCTGTCCGGTACGCGGAATGGGTGGTGGCTGGATGCCGTGAATACCGCCGTCATAAACGGTTCCTGCATCCGGCTCATCGTATGCGCGTAATACATCAGAAACTCCTCGTCCCATATCGCCCATGTGCCGTCAAAAGCCTCCGGACCATCGTACTCGTCCATGCCGTAATAGGCTTGGAACCCTGCGGAACGGGCATACGCCTGAAAACCCATACTGCCGTTGGGTGCGCCGTGGAAGAATGCCGTCGTATAGCCCTCGCGATTAAGGCAATCGGCTATGGACGACACCTCGTCGGTGGAGTAGGGTGTTACCACATACGGGTCAATGAGCATTGGGATAGACGACAGCACAGACGGCATGGCATCTATCGACTTGCGCCCCGAGGCAAACGAATGTTCGTAGGTGATGCAGTGGGTGAGCAATGAGTCGAGAAACGGCGTGTACCCCTTGTAGGTATCGTTGTCCAAGTGTCTGTTATAGAAGCCGATATACTCTTTGGAGAACGATTCGAGAATCAGCACTACCACATTCATCGAGGGCGTACCAAGGGTGTCCGGGGCGGGGTGGATAGGCGACATCAGAGTCTCCAACTCGTCGTCCGCAAAGTAGTGCGGATTGACATAGACGCTCCCCTCGGTAGAGCGCATCAGGCTGAACGGCGTATTGAGCACGATGTTGGTTTCGGCGGGTGTGTTGGTGTACTGAAGTGCGTTGCTCAGGGTGATAGGGCGGGTGTACTTGCCGAAACCGCCGCGTATGCCAATGACGACAAAATAGCATGTAATCAGCAAGATAGCCGTCTCACGCACATAATAGAGCCACGGCGTGCGGGCAGGGGTGTCCTCTTCTGGCAGTTGCCTGTAGAGCACCACCAATAGGGCAATCATCACCACCGCGAACAGCGTGACATACCAATACTGTGCCACTGCCTGAAAGAAGATGTTGGCTAAGTTGCCGTCATGCTGAAACTCCGAGAAGAACGTGATTGTGGTTCGGCGGTCGGTGAAGCGCGTATAGACCACATCCACGCAGTTCACCGCTATGCCTAACGCATTGGGAATGAGGAAAAAACACTTTGCCGTCGTCCTATAGGCACGAGCGTGGCGGAAGTGAAACGGCAGCAGTGCCAGCAAAATATACACGCTGCTCAGATAGAGCACGGCGGTGAGGTCGAAACGCATACCGCCAAGCAGCATTTCCATGAGGTGCGCCCCTGTCACATTCGGGTACATCTCCCGATTGACCCAATAGAAAAACAGACGCGACAACGTATATATTGCCATGATTAGCAATATATTACATCCTACAACTACAATAGGATGCTGCCATATACGCCGTAGTCTTTCGCGCATCTATTTGCCGTTGTAGAGGTTCATGGTGCGGTCAATCCCTTGCAGACAAAACGACGGGATAATCGCATTGGTTACCTTCAACCTGTCGGGCAGGGCTTTCTCCTCCTCGTCCGTCCAGTGCCCGAGCACAAAGTTACATTGTGCCCCGCGGGTAAAGTCGTTGCCGATACCGAAGCGCACACGCGCATAGTTCTCAGTACCAAGCACTTGCTGGATATTGCCAAGCCCATTATGCCCGCCGTTGCTGCCCTGTTTGCGTATGCGGATAGTGCCAAACGGCAGGTTCAAATCGTCCACCAGCACGAGCATATTCTCCACAGGTATCTTCTCCTGCTGCAGCCAATAGCGCACCGCATTGCCGCTGAGGTTCATATAGGTGGACGGCTTCAGCAGCACCATCTCGGCGTTCTTCACGCGCCCGCGACCCACAAAACCGTATCGCTTGTCCTCAAAGACAATGTTGGACGCTTCTGCAAAAGCGTCCAACATCTTAAACCCTATGTTGTGGCGGGTATCTCGGTACTCGTCGCCGATGTTACCCAACCCGACTATCAAATATCTCATTAGGGGTGTTCTCTAATTTACCTTACAGGTGGTCCTTGCACACCTCCACACAAAATTATTGTGCCGTTGCGCTGGCGCGGGTAGCCTTAACCTGTGCTACACATGCATCCTTCGGATTCATCATCTTCAGACCCTCGATGTGTATATCGCTGACAGCCAACTTCTTGCCCAGACCCAACTCGGTTACGTCAACCACGATACGGTCAGGAATAGCGGTGTAGATGCCGTTCACTTTCAGTTTCTTCATCTCCAGCGACAACTTACCACCGGCTTTCACACCTTCTGCGTGGCCGGTCAGTTGCACGGGAATCTCCACGGTAACGGGCTTCGTCTCGTTTACCTCAAGGAAATCGATGTGCAGGATAGCCTCGCTAACGGGGTGCACTTGCAACTCTTTCACAACCGCCATCTTCTTCACGTCGCCAATGGTCAGTGCCACTACCATCGTGTCGGGGGTGTAAATCAACTTGCGCACATCGTCTTTGGCTACTGCAAACGTGTGGTTCTCCCCGTGTCCGTAGAGGTTGCAGGGAATCAGATTCTCTTTGCGAAGTGCCTTCGCTGCCTTCTTTCCGTACTCGCCGCGTACGGTGCCTGTGAGTTCAAACGTCTTCATTTTTTGTTTGGTGTTACTCAATGTGGGGCAGAGTTACCAATGCCGATACTGACCCTACGCTGCAAAATCGTACATCGTAAATCGTCAAATCGTAAATGGTTTGTGTGGCTGCCCGTATCCCATCACACTATAAACAAGGAGCCTTTCTGCGGGCTCCCCATCTTTCTTGTTGTCCAACCCGGAATCGAACCAGGATTTTCAGAACCAAAATCTGACGTAATAGCCTTTATACCATTGGACAATACTTCCTCACGAAAGCGGCTGCAAAGGTACGGCTTTTTTTTCAATCCACCAAATGTCAGTGCATTTTTATTTCAAAAACCCCTCTCCAACCACTCTTTCCGCTATCTGCACCGCATTCAGCGCGGCACCTTTGCGTATCTGGTCGCCTACGCACCAGAATGTCAGTCCGTTAGGATTAGCCAAATCACGCCGTACACGCCCCACATACACATCATCTGTCCCGCTCAGGAACAGCGGCATCGGGTAGGGGAACTCCCCTCCTGCACGGCTGTATTCCTCCATAGTCTTCGGTGCATGACCCACTTTCTCCAAATCGTCCGCCAACTGCACGCCTTCCGTATGCGCAAACGCCTCCTTGGCTTGCTCCGGCGTGACAGGTGTCTCTGTCTCTATCCACACGGCTTCCGAGTGCGCCCTGAGCGACGGCACACGCACACACGTGGCGGACACCTCTATATCCGAGTGCATTATCTTCCGCGTCTCGTTGTACATCTTCAACTCCTCCTTCGTGTAATCATCGTCGCCGAACACGTCTATCTGCGGAATCATATTAAACGCCAATTGATACGTAAACCGCTCTACATCAGGCTCTTTCCCGTCCAGCACTTGCCTGTACTGCTCTATCAGTTCATTCATCGCCTGCGCCCCCGCGCCCGATGCCGACTGGTACGACGCCACATGCACCCTGCGGATATGCGACAGCGGCTCTATGGCTTTCAGGCACATCGCCATCACTATCGTCGTGCAGTTCGGATTGGCAATAATCCGTTTCCCATTCTCGCCAAAAGCCATCAGCGAATCCGAAGCATTTATCTCGGGCACCACCAACGGCACCTGCGGGTCCATACGGAAAGCCGACGAGTTGTCTATCATCAGCGTGCCGTAACGGGTGATGTCCTCCGCGTACTCGCGCGACGTACCACCGCCTGCCGACACAAAGGCTATATCCACACCCCTGAACTGGTCGCCATGACGCAACTCCTCCACCGTGTACTCCTTCCCGCCAAACTCATACCGTGTCCCCGCGCTGCGCGAAGACCCGAACAGCCGCAAGTCGTCCACCGGAAAATGCCTTTCCGCCAGTATCCGCAGCAGTTCCTGCCCTACCGCACCCGATGCACCTACTATCGCTACCGTCATATCTCCCCGAACAACAGGCAGGCGTTATGCCCGCCGAAACCGAAATTATTGCTCAGCGCATAGTGTATCTTCCGCGGCTGTGCCTCATTAAAGGTGAAGTTCAATCGGCTGTCAATAGCAGGGTCGTCATCGCCGTCCGTATGATTGATAGTCGGCGTAACCACCTGATTCACAATCGACAATATCGATATCACCGCCTCCACGGCACCCGTGCCGCCCAGCAGATGCCCCGTCATCGACTTCGACGACGTCAGGTTCATATCGTAGGCATGGTCGCCGAACACTTGCTGTATGGCTTTCGCCTCTGCCACATCGCCTATCGGTGTCGAAGTGCCGTGGGTATTGATGTATTCCACGTCCTTGGGCTTCAGTCCTGCCTCCTGCACAGCCAGTGCCATCGCCTCGGCAGCCCCTCTTCCTTCGGGGTCGGAAGCCACTATATGATAGGCGTCCGAAGTCATTCCCGCACCCACTATCTCCGCATAGATATGTGCCCCGCGGGCTATCGCGTGCGAATACTCTTCTATCACCAAGCAGCCTGCGCCTTCGCCCAACACAAACCCGTCCCGTGATGCCGAGAACGGACGGCTGGCATGCTCTGGGTCATCGTTGCGGGTAGACAAAGCCCTCACCGCATTAAATCCTCCAATCCCCGCGAACTCTATCGCGGCCTCGCTGCCACCCGTCAGCATCACATCTGCCATACCGAAGCGGATATAGTTGTATGCCGTGGCTATCGCATGCGACGAACTCGCACACGCCGACACGGTCGCAAAGTTTATCCCACGGAAGCCGTAGCGTATTGCCAGCAAGCCCGCCGAGATGTTCGGTATAGCCATCGGGATGAAGAACGGACTGAAACGCGGTGTCCCGTCGCCCGACGCAAACTCACCGATATTGGCATCCAACGCATGCACTCCCCCCATGCCGCTACCCATTATCACGCCGCAGCGCAACGCATTCTCATTCTCCACCTTCACCCCCGCATCGTGCATCGCCTCATCAGCCGCTACCATCGCAAGGTGCGAATAGCGGTCATGCTTGCGAACCTCTTTCTGTTCCATCACATTCGAGGGGTCCAAGTCCTTCACTTCGCACGCAAAATGCGTCTTGAACTGCGATGCGTCAAAGTGCGTGATAGGTCCCGCACCGCTCTTCCCGTGCAGCAGGTTATCCCATGTCGTCTTCACGTCGTTTCCCAACGCCGTTACCACACCTAATCCCGTTACAACTACTCTCTTGGCTTCCATATCTATCTACCTAAAAGCGACAAGCGAGTCCACGGTCTGCCCGTAACTCGCTCATCCATAAATCAATGTGGGGACAATCCCTTATCCCTGTACTTTCTTGATGTAGTCAATAGCGTCTTGTACGGTGCTAATCTTCTGGGTGTCCTCATCAGGAATTGTGATACCGAATTCCTTCTCGAACTCCATAATCAACTCTACCGTATCCAGCGAGTCTGCATTCAGGTCGGCTGCAAAACTTGCCTGAGGCGTAACCTGCGATTCTTCTACTCCGAGTTTATCAACAATAATTGCTTTTACTTTCGATTCAATATCTGCCATAACTGTAATTTTAATGGTTTATATTATTTTTTACTCGTGAATTTTGCATTCAAAAATGCCAAATCGGCTGCAAAGTAACTACTTTTTTTTGGAATACACAAATTTTCACACCCACAATCACATTTTGTCCCTCTTTTACACCCCATTCATACGCCATTCCCCATACATTTTGTGAGAGTAATGTCGTGCATAGTGGCTTTGTGCATGGGGACGACGCGTCTCGCATCGTCAATAGCAACCCCATCTTCCCAAGAATTGGGTTGAGGAGATTATATCCCCTGTAAGGAAGAGTAAATACCGCCTTATCGCGTATTCCGGTCATATACCCCTTTTTGAATCCCCCTCCTTCTGAAGGAGGGGTTAGGGGAAGTCCTTGATGTTCATCGAGTCAACTGTATGACATTAGTATGTGATTAGTATGAGATTAGTATGTGATTAGCGGGTGGATAACGAGAGGATAGCGAGAAGATAGCGAGAGGATAGCAAGAAGATACTGGGAGACGACGCGGCTTTGGCTGGGAGACGACGCGGCTCGCGTCGTTATGCGCCGCAGGCGCACCTACACTCGTAAATCCCCTTCACATACCGCACATCGGCAGAATATCTTGTGCAATCCAACTATTTTGTGTAACTTTGCGGGCGATATGCGCAAAATTCAACTGATATTATTGTTGTGTCTGTGCTCCGTTTTTGCGGCAGCGCAGAATGTCACCACGGCAAATCGCCTCTTTGAAGAGGGCAACTACGAGGCGGCACAACAGGCGTACAAGCACCTCCTTCAAGGCAATCCGCGATACCCACTCTACCTCTACCGCTATGCACGCTGTGCGCAGCAGCAGGGGGAGTACGAAACGGCAATAACCTATTTCAATCTGGCGGGCGACAAGTATCCGCTCAAGTACTTCTATTTGGGCGATATCTATATGCACCTCTGGCGGTTCGACGAGGCAATCACGGCGTACGATACCTACCTGCAATCCCTCTCTTCCCCAAACGAGCGCGTGCCGTATATCCGACAACAGGTACACAAAGCGGAGAAAATGCAACGCTATCTCAAACGGGTGGAGAAAGTGCAGATACTGGATTCCATAGAGGTGAGCATGGACAGTATGTTGTATGTCTGTGCCTTGTCCGCAGAAGCAGGCACGCTGACGCGGAACACCGAAGGACAAATAGTGTATATGAACCAACGGGGCGACAGACAACTATGGGCTGCACAACAAGACTCCACGCTGGCTATCGTATCGGCACATCGGCTGTTGGACGGTTGGTCGGAAGCGGATAGGCTACCGCAAACCATCAATATGGCGACCTTGCAGATGTCTCCCTATGTGCTTAGCGACGGCGTTACGCTCTACTTCGCCTCCAATGACACCAACGGACTCGGTGGATTCGACATCTATGTCAGCCGCTACAACACTGCCACAGACACCTATACGCACCCCGAAAACATAGGCTTCCCCTACAACTCCGAAGCCAATGAATACCTGTTTGCCATCGACGAAACACGGCATATCGGCTATTTGGCAACGGACAGGTTCTCCCCTGCGGGACGGGTCCGTGTCTATTCGTTTGTCCCCTCCGAACCTAAGACTTACTGGCGCGGTATAGCACCGGACTCTTTGGCTGCGTATGCGCAACTCAAATACCTGCTTATGGCAGACAGCACCGAAGCACATACCCTGCAACCGATAGTGCCGACACACGTCATAGAAGAGAGGCAGCAAGAACCGCAGATACATTTTGTCTTGAACGACAATGTACTCTACACCTCCTTGGATGACTTCCACAGCACCAAAGCGCGGGAGATGTACAATCAATGGCAAACTCTGCAAAACCAAATAACTGCCGAAACGCAGAGGTTGGACAGCCTTCGGCTACAATATAGCACGGCTACCACGCAACAACGTAAAGAAATTACCCCGCTCATTCTGCGCTTGGAAAGCAGTCAGAGCACGCGCACACAACAGGCAAATGACCTGCTTAACGCAGTACGGCGCGAGGAACTAAAACAAACTATATGAAAATTATTGAACGCATAGGCGAATACTTCCTGCTCATGGGGCGGGTGTTCCGCTTGCCGGACAGGCAGCGGATGTTCTGGCGGCAGACCAGTCGCGAGATGGAGAAACAAGGCTTGCAGTCTATCCTCATTACGCTGATAGTCAGTGTGTTTATGGGTGCCATTATGACCATGCAAACCAAACTGAACACCGAGAACCCGCTCCTGCCTGTCTATACCACGGGTCTGGTAACCCGCGATTGTATCCTGTTGGAGTTCTCCAGCACCATTCTGTGTCTGTTGTTGGCGGGCAAGGTGGGGTCGAACATCGCCTCGGAGATAGGCACCATGCGCATCACCGAGCAGATAGACGCTATGGAGATTATGGGTGTCAATTCGGCTAACTACCTGATACTGCCCAAGATAGTAGCGTTTGTAGTGATGATGCCGATGCTTGTAACACTGTCTATGTTCACAGGACTGGTGGGTGGATACGCCATTAGCGCGCTTACTAATGTACTGACGGTGGACGAGTACCTGATTGGTATTCAGTATGCGTTCATACCGTTCTATGTGTGGTACTCGTTTATCAAAACGGCTGTATTCGCATTTATCATAGCCAGTATGTCGTCCTACTACGGGTATTACGCCTACGGCGGCGCACTCGAAGTGGGTAAAGCCAGCACCAAAGCCGTGGTGAACAGCAGTATTGTGATACTCCTTATGGACGTGGTACTCACCAACTTAATGCTGAACTGATATGATACAAGTCCATGATATAGTCAAGAGTTTCGACGGCAATGTGGTGCTGAACCACATATCGGCGGACTTCCACGACGGCGAAGTGAATATGATTATCGGTCAGTCGGGGTCGGGCAAGACGGTACTGATGAAATCCATGATTGGTCTGCACCCGATAGACGAGGGGCAGATTATCTATGACACTACCTATCCCACCCCCGGGCAGCGCAATATCGCCGAGATGAGCGAGAAAGAGGTTCGTATGCTTCACCGTGAGGTAGGTATGCTGTTCCAAGGCTCTGCCCTTTTCGACAGCATGACGGTACAGGAGAACGTGCTGTTCCCGCTCGAGATGTTCTCGCAGATGTCCCATGACGAGATGGTGGAACGCGCACGCTTTTGCCTGACGCGTGTGAATATGCCTGAAAGGGCTTTCGCACTGATGCCCAGCGAGATAAGTGGCGGTATGCAGAAGCGTGTGGCTATTGCGCGTGCCATTGCCCTTAACCCGAAGTACCTGTTCTGTGACGAACCCAACTCGGGTCTCGACCCCAAGACCAGCCTTATCATTGATGCTCTGATACAGGACATCACCAAGGAGTATGGTATCTGCACGGTGGTGAACAGCCACGACATGAACTCTATCATGGAGATAGGCGACAATATCGTCTTCCTCAAGAACGGCGTCAAAGAGTGGCAGGGCAGCCGACACGATATATTCCATGCTGACAACGAAGCGCTTAACGACTTTGTCTTTGCCAGCAACCTGTTCAAGAAGGTGAAAGAAGCCAACAGAGACTGATATGAAAAGAGCAAGTATCCTATTGGCACTCTGTGCTTTACTGGCAACAGGCTATGCCAAGGTGCCTCCCCACCGCGGCGTACCCGCATACCCGGGCGTGATAGAGCGCGTACAACCCGATGGCGACACGCTGCATACCTACCTCCGTGGCGATGAACATAAGCATTGGACCATGACCTTGGACGGCTGGCAAATCATGGAGGACAAGCATGGACGCCTTTGTTACGCCACTACCAACTGCACAGGCAAGGCAGTTCCCTCCCGCAAGCAGGCGCACAACAAAGAGCAGCGTACCGCACGCGAGACAGCATGGCTCGAGAAGCATGGCATCAAGAAACAAGTAGTATTATATTAGCAACCCCACAAATCGAATGAAGAAGATAATATCGATAGTAATCTGTTGTGCTACAGCACTTTGCCTGTACGCAGTACCTGCCCGCCGCACAGGGCGCACCATAACACAAGCCGACGGCACCACCCTCACCATATACACACACGGCGACGAGCATTTCCACTGGCAGACCAATGAGCAAGGCGAGTGGCTATCCCTCAACGCCCAAGGCAACTACGAGGTCATACCCGCCCTTACCGACGAGCAGATACAGGCACGCCGCAAGGCTTCCCGTCGCCGTATGCCGCAGCAGACCACCAAGACCACGCCCCTGAACATAGCCCCGCGCGGACTTATCATACTGGTGAACTTCCAAGACAAGGCATTCACCACTACCAAAGCCGAGATGGACAGCATGATAAACGGGCAGCACTACACGCGCGACTACTCCTACACCTATGGCGGTGAGCGTCTCCACATCACCTCTACAGGCTCGGCACGCGAGTACTTCTACGAGGCGTCCAACCACCAATACCACCCGCAGTTCGATGTGATAGGTCCCGTCACCGTCAGCCAAAAGATGTCATACTACGGCAGCAACGACCGCCAAGGCAACGACAAGAACGCCGAGAAGATGATTCAGGAGGCATGCGAACTCGCCAAGAGCGAACACAACGTGGACTTCACCCTCTATGACAACGACAACGACGGCTATGTGGACTTTGTCTATGTCTTCTATGCTGGCTACGGTGAGGCGGACGGTGGCAGCGAGAACACCATCTGGCCCCATGCCTACTACCTCACCGCTGCCAACATCAGTTGTATCATCGACGGCAAGCAAGTGGACAGTTACGCTTGCAGCAACGAACTCGATTACTACTCCAAGAAACACAGCGGCATAGGCACCTTCTGCCACGAGTTCGGCCATGTCCTTGGCTTGCCCGACCTCTATATTACTACCGAGACAAGAACCACCCACAAGACCCTTGGCGCGTGGGACATCATGGACTATGGTCCATACAACAACGACGGTAACACCCCGCCCAACTACTCCGGCTATGAGCGTTTCTTCATGGGGTGGGCTACTCCGCGTGTGCTTACTGACGGCGAAGAGGTTACTCTCCACGACCTGACCTCCTCCAATGAGGTGCTGCTTATCTCCGAAACCGATGAGCACAACCTGATAGGCAACGACCCGTCCCCCTCCACCTTCTACCTGTTGGAGAACCGTCAGCAGACAGGGCTCGACACCTACCTGCCCGGACACGGACTGATGCTCACCCGTATCAAGTACAACTACTACCAATGGTACAGCAACAGCGTCAACAATACCGCCGCCAGCATGGGCGTGGACC
>CAKVBV010000062.1 GCA_934725535.1 uncultured Bacteroidales bacterium
CTTTTGTATTGCATCTGCCTTGGACGGTTCTTTGGGGCGCCCCCCTGTCAGCCCTTGTTTCGGTAACCTCAACAAGGGCTGACAGGGGGGCAAAAATATACCCCAAAATTGCGTTTCTAAATGGACACTATAGTTATGGTAATCAACATCGGTTGTGCTAATTTTTGGGATATATAATTTGTGGCTAATGGGTGATAATACGGCGTAGCCATCCGTTCTGTACAATCTCAATAATGTCAATTCGTGTTTGTTATCTGTTGTTTAATAGTTGTTATTGGTTTGTTGACCGACAAAGTCTCCTTCTGTTGTTATATCGAATTCACGTCATTCAGATGGTATCGGATACTTTATGCCAGGTATCTCGGAATACGTTTGTCAGTTTTTTTTGCACGCCTATTGCGGATTTGAAAAACATTTCGTACCTTTGCACGTCGTTTTGCTCTGCAAAGCGCAACCTTAAAGAATAAACTTAATACCATGAGGAGGGTCAGCCCGTCAGTATCGGAAAGGAAGAAGCCAAGGCATGGATTAAGCAAAGGTGAATAAAATAAAAACTTAATACTAAAAACAACACGCTTTATGGCTAAAGTTTATCAGGCTAACGAGATTAAGAACATTGCCCTCATGGGTGGCAGTGGTTCGGGAAAGACAACGCTGATGGAATCGATGCTCTTTGAAAGCGGTGTCATCAAACGCCGCGGAAGTATCGAAGCCCAATCTACGGTATGCGACTATTTTCCTGTGGAGAAGGAGTATGGGTACTCCGTGTTTTCGACAGTATGCAACCTCGAATTCGGAGGTAAGAAACTGAATATCATCGACTGCCCGGGTTCGGACGACTTCTGCGGCGGTGCGGTAACGGCATTGCACGTGGTGGATACCGCCCTCATCACCCTCACTGCCAACGGCGGCGTGGAGGTAGGTACACAGAACAGTTTCCGTTGGGCGGAGAAAGCCAAGAAACCGATAGCATTCATCATCAACAAGTGCGACCACGAGAACGCAGACTTTGAGCGCACCTACCATGAGTTGGTAGAGGACTTCGGCAACAAGTGTATGCTTATCCAGTACCCCGTGAACGCGGGCAAGGACTTCAATGCTGCCATTGATGTGCTGAAAGGCAAGATGCTGGTATGGAAGGCAGAAGGCGGTGCGCCCGAATTGCACGACATACCTGCCAACGAAGTGGAGAAAGCCGAAGAGATTCGTGCCAAGTTAGTGGAATGGGCAGGCGAGGCAAACGAGGAGTTGATGGAGAAATACTTGGAGGAAGGCACCCTGACCGACGAGGAAGTGATGCTCGGTTTGCAGACCGTGTTTGCAGAGGGCAGTATGTATCCTGTTATCTGCACGAGTGGTGCCAAGGATATGGGTATCCGCCGTCTGATGGACTTCCTGAGCGTTATGGCTCCGTCGGTGGCAGATGCTCCGAAGCCCGTGACCGTGGACGGCAATGAGGTTGCTCCCGACCCCAAGGCCCCCACATCGCTGTTTATCTTCAAGACATCGGTAGAGCCGCACATCGGTGAGGTGAACTATTTCAAGGTGATGCAAGGTACGGTGCGCCCGTCGGACGATATGCAGAATATGGACCGCGGCAGCAAGGAGCGTATCTCGCAGTTGTACAGCGTGGCAGGCAGCATCCGCGTGCCTGTGGACGAAGTGGCAGCAGGTGACATCGCCGCTACGGTGAAACTGAAAGACACCCGCACGGGCAACACCCTCAATGCAAAGGACTGCGAGAACCGTTATCCCGCTATCTCATACCCCGAACCCAGATACCGCCGTGCTATCCGCCCCGTAACAGAGAGCGATGCCGAGAAACTGAGTGCACTGCTCACCCGTATGCACGAAGAGGACCCGACATGGATAATCGAGCAGTCAAAAGAACTCAAGCAGACTATCGTCAGCGGACAGGGTGAGTTCCACCTCCGCACACTGAAATGGCGTCTGGAGAACAACGACAAGATGATGGTTCAGTTCGACGAACCGAAGATTCCGTATCGCGAGACCATCACCAAGGCAGCACGTGCCGACTACCGCCACAAGAAGCAGTCCGGTGGTTCGGGTCAGTTCGGTGAGGTGCACCTGATAGTGGAGCCTTACGAAGAGGGCACACCCGTGAAGGAAGT
The DNA here is from genome assembly GCA_934725535.1 of uncultured Bacteroidales bacterium. Classification (GTDB taxonomy): domain Bacteria; phylum Bacteroidota; class Bacteroidia; order Bacteroidales; family Paludibacteraceae; genus Colicola. The sequence continues at coordinate 2,133 of CAKVBV010000062.1, forward strand.
ATATAAGTTCGGCAACCAGGAGTACCGTATCTCGGTGAAGGACACACAGGAGATTCCATTGGATTGGGGCGGTAAGTTGGTGCTTATCAACTCGATTGTGGGCGGTGCCATCGACGCACGCTTTATCCCCGCTATCCTCAAGGGATTGATGGACCGTATCGAGCAAGGACCTCTGACGGGTTCGTATGCACGCGACGTGCGCGTCATCATCTACGATGGTAAGATGCACCCCGTTGACAGTAACGAAATATCGTTCCGCTTGGCAGGCCGTAATGCGTTTGCAGAGGCGTTCCGCAATGCCAACCCGAAGATATTGGAGCCTATCTACGATGTAGAGGTGTTCGTTCCGAGCGATATGATGGGTGATGTGATGTCCGACATCACGGGTCGCCGCGGTATGGTGCTGGGTATGGAGACCGAGAAGAACTTCACCCGCCTGAAAGCGCAAGTGCCGTTGAAAGAGATGTCGTCGTACTCGACCACATTGTCGAGCCTCACAGGCGGACGTGCTACTTTTACCATGCACTTCAAGGACTACGAACTGGTACCTGCTGACGTACAGGAGAAACTCGTCAAGGAGTACGCCGACAGCCAGAAAGAGGAAGAGTAAGACCTCCCCTAAGACAGACCTCCCCTAACCCCTTCTTCAAGTGCACCCCACTGCGTCCACGGACTTGTGGGGACCCCGCGGCAGGAGGGGGATAGAATAGCAAACAGAGAGACCGCTCAAGCATATTGGGCGGTCTCTTTATGTCAGTTAGCATTTCACTGATAGGTGTCGGGGGATGCATTGCCGTTACTGTCAAAAACGATAGCGTCTGCCGCAAATATGATTTCTCTTCAAGCATAATGCCCTTGACGAAAAAATGCATAGAAACCACTGAAAAAATGAAGTTTTTTTGGCATTGAGTGTCAGCACATTACAAGCCGAAAATGCAAAATGCACCATTTTGGCGAAAAAACGAAAATAAATTTGGATTTCGGACGATTTTGTATTATCTTTGTATTGGATTAGAAGGGGATGTGTACAATGGGAACCGTGCAATGAAAGGGGGAGGGGCTACCCTCTTTCAGATGGTATGCAGAATGGCTAAAAACGCCCAAAAGCGTATGAATTTTGCATAAACCGCAAGAATTTAGTATCTTTGCGGGCTACTTTGTGGATTAACAACGAAACAAACCAATTGACAATATGAAGAATTACAAGTTATGGAACGTCATCTGCGGCTGGGTGGTCTTTGCCATCGCAGCAGCGACGTACCTCCTGACCATCGAGCCCACGGCATCGTTCTGGGACTGCGGTGAGTTCATCTCCAGTGCACACAAGTTGGACGTAGGGCACCCGCCAGGAGCACCGTTCTTTATGCTCATGGGGCACTTTGCACAGTTGTTCGCAAGCGACGTGAGCCATGTGGCGATGTGCGTGAATGCGATGTCGGCATTGGCATCGGCGTTTACGATATTGTTCCTGTTCTGGACGATTACGATGCTGGGACGCAAACTGGTACAACCCACCTCTGTGGCTAAAGGCATTGCACTTCTTGGCGCAGGGGCTGTGGGTGCGTTGGCATACACATTCTCCGACACCTTCTGGTTCTCGGCGGTGGAAGGCGAGGTCTATGCCTCATCGTCTTTGTTCACCGCTGTGGTGTTCTGGCTCATTCTCAAGTGGGACGAGCATGCCGATGAGGAGGGGTCCGACCGCTGGCTGATACTCATCGCGTACCTCATGGGTTTGAGTATCGGTGTCCACCTGCTCAACCTGCTGACCATTCCCGCGATAGTGATGGTATACTACTTCCGCCGCTACGATTTCTCGTGGAAAGGTGCGGTGGTGGCATTCCTGTCGTCGGTGGTGATACTGGCGGCTATCCTCTATGGCATCATACCGGGTATTCCGACCATAGCAGGGTGGTTTGAGTTGCTGTTTACCAATGCGTTAGGCTGTCCGTTCAATACCGGCTTGGCTATCTACCTTGTCCTGATGCTGGCATCGCTGGCATGGGCTATATGGGAGAGTTACCACGTCTTGGATACCAACGAGCCCATCAACGTGCGCACCATCATCTCTTTCGTATTGGCACTCACGTTGGCAGGCGTGCCGTTCCTCAAAGAGAGCGTCATCATCGGCATTGTGGTGATTGCCGCTCTGTTGCTGGTGCTGTTCTGGAAACGCAATGTCATCTCTGCCCGTTGGTTGAATACCACGGCTATTATGGTACTGATGGTGGTCATCGGCTACAGCAGTTATGCGGCTATCGTCATCCGCTCCAGTGCCGACACGCCTATGGACCAGAACTCACCCGACAACGTCTTCGCGCTCAAATACTACCTCAACCGCGAGCAGTATGGTGACACGCCGTTGTTCTACGGACAGACTTACAATGCCCCCGTCAAGTTGGAGACAAAGGGCAATATCTGCACACCAATCGAGAAACAAGGGCACGCACAATATGCCCCCGCACCCAAGGTGGACGGCGAGAAAGACCGCTATGCCATTACGGGATACAAGACCTCCTATGAGTTTATGGACGAGTTCAAGATGCTCTTCCCGCGTATGTATTCGCCGCAAGCCAGCCACATACAGGGCTACAAGGATTGGGCGGACATCAAGGGCAAGCGCGTGCGCTATGACTACTGCGGACAGCAGAAGACAGACTACTGCCCCACGTTCACGGAGAATATGCGCTACTTCTTCCGCTATCAGGTCAACTTCATGTATTGGCGCTACTTCTTATGGAACTTCTCCGGTCGTCAGAACGACCTGCAGTCCTATGGCGATGTGTCCAAAGGCAACTGGATAACGGGTATTCCGTTCATCGACAATGCCATGCTGGGCGACCAGTCCAAACTGCCCACAGAACTGAAAGAGAACAAGGGGCACAATGTCTATTATATGCTCCCCCTCATCTTGGGCATCATCGGTCTCCTCTGGCAAATAGGCAAACGCAGCGAGGACGGCAAGCGCAAAGAGGGCTTGCGTTCCTTCACTATCACGTTCCTGCTGTTCTTCCTCACCGGCTTGGCTATCGTGGTGTACCTCAACCAGACGCCTTACCAGCCCCGTGAACGGGACTACGCGTATGCGGGCAGTTTCTATGCCTTCTGTATATGGATTGGCTTGGCTGTCATGGCAATAGCAGAGTTCATCAACCGCGCTGTGAAGAACGAAAAGGCACAGGTGGCTGTGGCAGCCCTGACTACTGCGGTGTGTCTCCTTGTGCCTGCACAGATGGCTTCGCAGAACTGGGACGACCACGACCGCTCGCACCGCTACTCATGCCGTGACTTCGGTGCCAACTACCTGAAGTCCTGCGAGAAAGAGGCAATCATCTTCTCCAATGGCGACAACGACACCTTCCCGCTCTGGTACAATCAGGAGGTGGAGGGCGTAGGCACCGACATACGTGTATGCAACCTCTCCTACCTGCAGACCGACTGGTACATCGGGCAGATGAAGCGACCCTACTACGAGTCCCCCGCACTGCCTATCTCGTGGGAGTACAAGGACTACATGCCCGGGCAGAACGAGGTCGTTTGGGTGGAGAACAAACTCAAGGCACCTCTTGAGGTCAGCAAGGCATTCCAGTTCCTGCGCTCCGACGACCCGCGCACCAAACGCAACGGCGAAAACTACATACCTTCCGACCAACTCTACGTCACCGCACCCGACGGCGAGCATATCAACTTCCAGAAGGCAACGCGCTTCACTCGTTCCCAGATGATGATTATGGAGATGCTCTCCACCAACCAATGGCAACGACCCATGTACTTTGCCGCTACCGTGGGCAATGACTACTACCTGGGACTCGAGCCTTATATGGAACTCACAGGTATGGCATACCGCATCACCCCCACACGCAGTGCCGACGGACAGCCGCGCGTCAATACCGAGAAGATGTACGACAATATGATGCACAAGTTCGCCTATGGCAACATGAACTACCCTGGCATCTATGTGGATGAGAACCTCATGCGTATGTGTATCACACATCGTATGATGTTCGCCCAACTGGCGGAAGCCCTCTACAACGAGGGGCAGCGCGACAAGGCGCACGAGGTGCTCGACTATGCCGAGGAGGTGCTCCCTGAATACAACATTCCGTACAACTATGCTTCGGCATCTATGGCGAACATCTACTATGCCCTCGGCGACACGGCTAAGGCGAACTACATGGTGGACAGGCTTGCCAACGACGCTTCCGAGTACCTCCAATACGGGGCTTCGCTCAGCAAGGCACGCCGCGCTTCGGTATCCGCCATCAACCACAAGGCTGCTGTCCTCGGCATGGTGCTGCAAATGGCTAACCGTTACAAGCAAAATGATATAGTGGATAAGTACTATCCTATATACGCTCAATATGCAAGTAGATAAAATCCCCGTCCTGCTACTCACGGGTTATCTGGGTAGCGGCAAGACGACATTGCTCAACCGTATCCTCTCCAATCGCAAAGGGATACGCTTTGCCGTTATAGTCAATGATATAGGCGAAGTGAACATCGACGCCGACCTCATTCAGAAAGGCGGAGTGGTCTCCGCACAGGACGACAGCCTCGTCGCCTTGCAAAACGGTTGCATCTGCTGTACCCTCAAGATGAATCTCGTACAGCAACTCCACGACCTTTGCGCCCAACGCGCCTACGACTACATCGTCATCGAGGCGTCGGGTATATGCGAACCCGCACCCATCGCCCAGACGCTCTGCTCCTATCCGCAGATAGTGGCGAAGTCTTCGGCACCCGTCCCTGTCCTCGACAGCATCATCACCGTCGTGGACGCCCTCCGCATGCGCGACGAGTTCGCTTCGGGCAAGGACCTGCAGGCGACCAACATCGGTGAGGATGACCTCGCCTCGCTGGTCATTCAGCAGATAGAGTTCTGCAACCTGATACTCCTTAACAAGGCAAGTGAGGTGACCAAAGACGAACTCAACCACATCCGTGCCGTCATTCGTGCCATTCAACCCAAAGCCGAGATAATCGACTGCGACTATTGCGACGTGCCGTTCTCCAAACTGCTGGACACGCACCTCTTTTCCTTCGACGAGGTGGCAGGCTCTGCCGCGTGGATTGCAGGCGTAGAGGGCGCAGTGGAAGACGACGATGATGACGACCACCACGATGGGCACGACCATCATCACCACGACCATGACCACGGGCATTTCCACAACGAAGAGGAGGGCGAAGCACTCGAATACGGTATCTCCACCTTTGTGTACTACCGCCGCCAGCCGTTCAGTCTCAACCGTTTCGACGAGTTTGTGGCACGCCACTGGCCCAAAGGGGTAATCCGTTGCAAGGGTATGTGCTATTTCGACGACGAGTACGACATGTGCTACCTCTTCGAGCAGTCAGGCAAGCAGTTCAATCTCAAGCAGGCGGGGGCTTTCTATGCCACGATGCCCCGCGAGGAACTCATGCAGATGATGGCACAGGACCCCACCCTTCGCCGCGACTGGGACGAACGCTATGGCGACCGTATGCAGAAACTTGTCTTCATCGGCCAGCACATGGACAAAGACGAAATAATCAAGCAACTTGACGCCTGCCTCGCCTGACTTAGGAGACGACGCTTTGCCTGTGAGACGATGCTTTGCCTGGGGGACGACGCGGCTCGCGTCGTCATAGTCCGCAAACGGAAGGTATCACATTCGACCGAATTATAAGAAAGAGACTGCCCGACTCGTTCAGGCAGCCTCTTTTTGTATACTGCAGTGTGGAGACGACGCGTCACGCGTCGTCATATCATATCACGACACGCCAACTACTTGCAACGTTCTCAAACCAATAGTTTTCATGGTGGAGATTTATTGAGCCCCTCCTTTGGAGGGGTTGGGGAGGTCCCCGTGTCAATGTCGAGTTAAGAGTATGATATTAGTATGTGATTAGTATGCCATTAGTATGTGATTAGTATGCCATTAGTATGTGATTAGTATGTAATTAGTATGTGATTGAGCCGACGTTATTAAGAGGATACCGAGCACTTTTATATCGTGCACTGCAAATGTGTAAAGAAGGAAAACCGGCTATACTTGTTAGATAGCCATCTCTGTGTTTTATAAGGATGGTTGGGTCGTGAAGATGTGGAGGTACTTGATGATTTGGGTGAAGAGGTAGTCGGGCGTGTCCTGCGGGGGGGTGTTGATGGTGAGGTCGTAGATGCCGTCGCGGGTGTAACGGCCGACCTTGAACGCCGCGCGGATATACAGTGCCATGTAGAGCGAGACCAACGTGGGCTGCTGCGTGAGGTCGATGAGAAGGTCGTATTCCTGTGCCATGATGGTGCGGAGGACCTCCTTTTTGGGGCGGGAGAGCAAGGTGCATACCTGCTTTTTGTCCGGCACGGCGAAGACATCCACCTGCTTTCGGGTTGCGGGCGTGCTGTCGGCAGTCAGTTGGCGAACCAAGGCAGAGATGTCTCCCCCGTCGTGGAGAATGGCGATGCGGCAGGGACGGTCCCAACGCGGCATGACGACATTGCGCGCAGGGCGATGCTGTCGTATATAGTTGAATATCTGTTCCTTGAGTGACATAAGCGGTTTATGAGTTGCTAGGGTTGAGCATTTGGAGGAAGTCGTCCTCTGTAACGAGCGGGATGCCGAGGTCTTCGGCTTTCTTGCGTTTCTCGGGACCCATGTTGTCGCCCGCGAGAATGAACGAGGTCTTCTTGCTGACCGAACCGGTGTTCTTGCCGCCGTTTGCTTCAATCATTGCCTTGTACTCGTCGCGGCTGTGGCGGGCGAAAACGCCCGAGATGACGATGCTCTTGCCCGCGAGCAGGTTGGTGGTCGGGGTGGCGTCTTCGGTGCTCTCCATCTGCACACCGGCAAGGCGTAAACGATTGACTATCTCGATGTTACGGAAGTCGTTGAAGTAGGCGATGACGTTGTCGGCTATCTGGTCGCCGACATCCTCGATGGACGTGAGTTGGTCGTGCGTCGCCCATTGGAGTTCATCGATAGAGCGGTAGCGGCGGGCTATCTTCTTGGCGGTCGTCTCGCCGACCATACGTATGCCGAGGGCGAAAAGGACACGGTTCCACGGCACCTGTTTGCTGGCTTCGATGCCCGCGAGTATGTTCTGCGCTGACTTGATGCCGAGACGCTCTTGGCGGGCTAAGTCGTTGAGTGTCAGGTCGTAGATGTCGGCGATGTTGTGCAGGAGCCCTTGCGAATAGAGCAGGTCGATGGTCTCCTCGCCAAGTCCGTCGATATTCATTGCACGGCGGGAGACGAAGTGTTCTATCCTTCCTTTGATTTGCGGGGGGCAGCCTTGCTCGTTGGGGCAACGCCATGCGGCTTCGCGTTCGACGCGGACCAGGGGGGTGCCACATTCGGGGCAGAGCCTCGGAAAGACCTCCCCAACCCCTCCTTCGAGAGCACCCCACTGCGCATGGCTTGTGGGGACCCCGATGCAGGAGGGGCTTGCTGTTTCTTTGCCCACTATCTTCGGGATGATTTCACCGCCTTTCTCCACCCAGACCATGTCACCCTCGCGGATGCCGAGGGAACGGATGAAATCCTCGTTGTGGAGCGTGGCGCGTTGGACGACGGTGCCCGAGAGTTGCACGGGGTCAAGGTTGGCGACGGGGGTTACAACGCCTGTGCGTCCGACTTGGTAGGTGATGCGGCGCAGGCGGGTGAGTTGGCGTTCCGCGGGGAACTTATAGGCGATAGCCCAACGAGGCGTCTTGGCGGTGTAGCCGAGTGCCTGCTGTTGCGCTAAGTCGTTCACTTTCAGTACGATGCCATCGGTGGCGACAGGCAGGTTCTTGCGCTCGGTGTCCCAATGGGCGATGTACTGCATGACCTCCTCCACGCTGTGGCAGACGCGAATGGCATCGCTGACTTGGAAGCCCCATTGGCGGGCGAGTTGCAGCCGCTCGTAGTGGGTGGTGCCTGGGAGATTGTCGCCCAGCATATAATATAGGTATGCGGTCAGCCCGCGGCGTGCAACCTCGCGCGGGTCCTGCAGTTTGAGGGTGCCCGAGGCGGCGTTGCGGGGATTGGCGAAGAGGGGCTCCTCTTGTTCCTCGCGCTCTTTGTTGAGACGCTCGAAAGCCTGCCATGGCAGCAGTACCTCACCGCGCAACTCGAAGAAATCGGGTATGTCGGGGCGGGTGACTTGCCACGGGATAGACGGAATGGTCTTGATATTGCTGAGGACATCGTCCCCGCGCACCCCGTCGCCGCGTGTGACAGCGTGGGTGAGAACACCGTGTTCGTACCAGAGGGATATGCTGAGTCCGTCGAACTTGAGTTCGCATACAATCTCCACATTGTCAGGCAGTTTGCGTACCCAGTCCTCCACCTCTTCGCGCGAATAGGTGTTGGCGAGGGACAGCATCGGGTAGCGGTGCGTGACCTGCTCGAAGCCCTTCTTGGCGGAGAGGTCGGAGCCTACGTGTTGGGTGGGCGACTTGGGGGCTGCCATCTCGGGATGCAGTGCCTCGAGGTCCTGCAGGCGACGCATCTTGCGGTCGAACTCCTCGTCGGACATCGTGGGGGCGTTGAGGACGTAGTACTTGTAGTTGTTGTCCTCCAATTCGCGTCTGAGGTTGATAATCTCATCGCGTTCGGGTTGATCTATTTGGTCGAAGAGGTCCATTAGTTTTACGATAAGTGGGTTTGACGATAATGGTTCGCTTCGCTCACGATGAGGGTGTTACGATGGTGGCTCTGCGATATGTGGATGTTACAATGTTGAGGCATCTATGATTTGTTGATATTCAACATTCTTTTTTCATTCTTACGCATGGAAACCATCAAGGCTTCTATCTTACATTCAAGAGACGTACACAATGAATGTAACTCTTTGAGTATGGTAGCATCCAAATAGCGGATGTCCTCCGCGATGTACAGCATACTTTTCACCTCACCGCATGAGCCGTAGGCAATGTTGAGATAACTGATAAACGTTTTATTATCAGTAGTGAACTTATGCCGCTGAAATCCCTCGGCGATATTGTTCATAACGGACACAGAAGCCCGTTGTATCTGGTCTCTGAAACCATAGTCTTTCACCTCTTGTAGGGACGCATATATCTTGCCCACCAAAGTACGGGCTAACTGCCATATAATCAAATCTTCATATCGATATACCATTGCTTTTTGATATTTGTAGATTGCTTTATTGAAACTACTTTATATACATCGTCTCAGCCCCCTATCGTTTAATCCACTATCGTTTATCCACCATCGTACAATCCACCATCGTCTCAGACCACTATCGCACAATCAGTTTAGTGGACAGGCAAGTGCCTTGACCGTATATATTAAGGATATAGATGCCCTGCGAGAGACCGTTGATATTCTGTTCTGCGGATGTTATCTTGCCTTGCGTAACCACCTGCCCGTCAACGCGATACACCATATAGTACCCTCCTTCGGCATTGCGTATGCAGGGCGTGGCACCTTCGTAGAACACCTCGTAGTTGTTCAGCGAAGGTTCGGTGTGGCGGGTGGCGGCGTTGCTGTCTAAGCGCAAGCCCACTAATATGGGGTCGTGGTCGCTGCAGCGGAACATACTGAGGTCATCGGAACTGTCGTAGGTGTAGCGGTCGTGCTCGTCGGAGTTGATGTGGTACGCCACCATGCCCGTGACTTGCGGGTAAAGGGTGGAGTTGCACAGGGCATGGTCAAGGTAGCCCGCCTGCCCGTGAAAGGTGTAACTGTAACTGCTGTCGGCATGAAAGGCGCGGTGCATGTCTATCATACCCCCCTCGCGCAGAATGGTGATGGGGTCTTCCATGGCGTAGGCGTTGAGGTCGCCCATGATGAGGAAGTCGTTGTCTTCAAAATAGACGGTCTCCTTCTGATAGTTGGCAAGAACGGACTGTGCTTCCCGCTTGCGGTCGCCGTTATAGGTGCCCTGACCATCGTGCTGGTCGGCATTGTCGCCGCTGCCGCTGCCGCTCTTGGCTTTGAAGTGGTTGATGGAGAAGATGAACTTCTCCCCCGTGGCTTTCTCGGTAAAACCCTGCGTCTTCTTGCGGTTGGAGACGCCGGTGTTGTTGTGGCGTATGCTGCCGTGCGGGGCAACGACATCGCTGCAATAGATATACCCCGACTTGGTGTAAGTGCCATTGGCGGAACTCCCGTCGTTGATAGCCACGTAGTTACGACCTGTGTTGCGTGTGAGGTCGGCGGCTATCTCGTCCATGGCATCGGACCCTTGTTGCACCTCCACCAGCCCGTAGATGTCAGCGCGTATCAGGGCGAGAGCCTTGCTGATTTTGGTACGCTGCTTCTGATGCTCTGCATTGTCTGCAGGTCCCATGCCGCGTGACGAGAAGTTCTGCGTGAGGTAGTACTCGCAGTTCATGGCACATACCAACAGGGTATGCTGCCCGCGCATATCAATGGCATCGGTGTCATATCCCTTCTCAAGGTCTGCACGGGTGTTACCCGCCCACGTGCACGACTTGAACTGCACGCTGCTCGTACTGCTGACATAGACCGTGAGGTTGAGCAGCCGCTCTCCCATACGGTGGTAATCGTCTATGCCCGTCAGGGTAATCTCGCCTGTAGTACTGGCAGAGAGTATCTTGTTGTACTCTGCCGAAAGCGGAAGTGCTTGGTTAGTAGGCGAATATGTTCGTCTTGGAGAAATGATAAGTCTGCCGTTGTAGTAGTTGTTGGTGACGTAGAAGGGTGTGGTGAACTGTATGGTCTGCCCCCTGTACGGATTGAGGTCGGAGTTCTTCCATGTATCGGGGTTGGGGATAGTGACAGATGTTTGGGCAGAGACATAGCCACTGCCAAGGACAATGCACAGCACCACCGCACACAACGTATGTTTAGAGAGGATAAGACGGATATAACTCATATTTGATGACTATTAGTAGCCTGCAAAGTTAATATAATTCTCTGACTTATGCAAAAACGGATTGATTGACATCGGGTATAAGGAAGAGATAAGCCCTATCATTCATTAGCAAGGCTTTGCTGTAGGGCTGTGAGAGAAGTGTATGTCTGCCACCCTAATGTTTTGGCAGGCAACCGGTTATCCTCTATATCGTCCACAAAATAATATGGCTTTTGGCAATGGTGAGCGGTGAGATAGTCCTCTACCAAGGTATAGATGTGTACATCGGGTTTGCTGAGATGCAGAATGTGGGATAGAAAACAATGCTCGAAGACAGACATATCATAGTGCGAACAGATGTCGTGCCAATGGAGAGCATTGTTGTTACTGAGTAAGAAAAGGCGGTAGCCGAGGTCGTGCCAGTGGTGCAGTGTAGCAAGGCGGTTGTTTGGTATGCCGCCATGCATACTGTTCCACGCGACAATGATATCTTGTGCTGTGGTACCCGGACGGGAATGATGGAGTAGGGTGCTAATGAATACGTCTGAAGAGACGAGTCCGCGCTCAAACTGCTGCATAAGGCTGTTTGATGTGCCTTCGCCATTGCTGCCAAGACCTAATAACCGGTTCATCTGCTCTTCGCCAAGCAGGTGTCGGAAGCGGTTGAGGCACTCCGGCATATTATGCTGCATCAGCACCCCACCCATATCCAATATAATGGTAAGTTTATCCATAAGAGGGGAGTATATCAGCCTTTTAAGCCGTTTAGTTCATATTTTCGATGTCGTCTTGAAAGTCTTCCAACGGGAAGTACTCGGGGTTGAAGTGCTTGTCCACAAGGGCATAATGCTCTTTGGGGAAGTTCGGGTCTTTCTTGCGGGTATAGTAGTATTGGCAAAGTGCGGCATATCCCCACGGACCACCGCAGTCCTCGGGTGGGCAGGCATTCTTGCCGCTTATGAGGTGTGGAAACGGTGGCTCTTCGTCGGTATAAGACTCTATCTTTGAGAGCGATACCTGATGTTCCCAGCCGTCTCCGAAATCATACTCCAAGACCATCTTGTCACCTTTCTGTGCCAGCACTTGTGCTAAAGAGTATTCGTGGCTGTCATGGTATTTATATCTCGGAACCACAAAGCCAAAGTCCATATCGTCTTCATCATCTTCATCTTCATCCGGTTCATTGTAGATGTCTTGTCCTTTCTTGAATTGATACATATGGTATCCTTCCCAGCCCATTACGTAGATAAGTATCTCTGCCAAATGGGAGAGTCGGATATTGGATGGAACTTCCAACTTGCGCCACACGGTAGGGCTCACGTCTCTGAGCGAGATACGGATGGTGTATTTCCAAACCTCGGGTTCGGGCAAATATGTGTCATCAAAATCATCTGTAAAGTCTTGGTCATTGAGTAGATTCATAGCGTATGCCATTTTTATTTCCCAGTCTTCACCATAAACCTTTTCCCCCACTTCTGCAAATAGGTCATGTATAGACTCCTTACATTCTTCATCCGTATAATCTGCGGGCATCTTCAGTTTGTCGGGATGAGCGGTCAGTTCGTCTCGGAGGGCTTGCATAAACTCGGGTGGAAAGTGCATAGCATGTTCCCACTCATACAATATACTTCCGATAACCATAGATTGCATGGATACATCATTTGCTTTTTTCTTTGCCATAATAACTATATTTTATTATTTATTTTCTGTATGCTTTGTAACAGCACTGCCTGTTCTAATTCTGTTGCAGGCTGACAAGGTATTTCAGGTCGTCAATAGTTATTGTATGCGAAGTATCGGTG
>CAKVBV010000063.1 GCA_934725535.1 uncultured Bacteroidales bacterium
AATACTTCGTCTTTGGTTTCGGCGCGTAGGAGAGCAATACGCGTTTGACGGAAGTCGTGCAGCCCTTTGAAAACGGGTGATGCAGCAAAGTGGCGCCGGCTGTGGACGATGCCTTTGCGCTCGTCGCCTATCCAATCGATACTGCGGAGGACGTGCTCTTTGAGTATGTCCACACACCATGGCATCGGGCGTGGGGGAAGGAGTTCGCCCGTGGTGAGGTAGTGCTGCATATCGTCGAATATCCACGGGCAGCCGAAAGTAGCCCGTCCGACCATGATAGCATCCACACCGTAGCGTTCGAAACACTCGCGGGCACGTTGTGGCGTGGTGACGTCGCCATTGCCGATGATAGGGATGTGCATGCGGGGGTTGCTCTTGACGGCTCCGATGTATGACCAGTCGGCATTGCCGCTGTACATCTGACAGCGCGTGCGTCCGTGTATGGCAAGTTCGGCGATACCGCAGTCCTGCAAGGCTTCGGCAAGGTCCACAATGATACGGCTGTCGTGGTCCCATCCGAGACGAGTCTTGACAGTGACCGGTGTATGCACGGCATCGACTACGGCACGGGTGATGGAGAGCATCTTGGGAATATCGCGCAGCAGTCCTGCACCCGCCCCTTTGCCCGCCACTTTCTTGACAGGGCAGCCGAAATTGATGTCTATAAAATCGGGGTGCGCCTGCTCCACGATACGTGCCGCGTCTGCCATAGGTTCGGGTTCACGCCCGTAGATTTGTATCGCTACGGGGCGTTCGTTGTCCGATATTTGCAGTTTGCGCATGGTGGATGCCACGTCACGCACGAGGGCATCGGCATTGACGAACTCGGTATAGACGCGTGCGGCTCCGAACCGCTTGCAGAGCAAGCGGAAGGCGGGGTCGGTGACGTCCTCCATGGGTGCGAGGTAGAGCGGGTGGAGCATAGGGGCTACTTCTTGATGTCGGGGTAGGCGATACGGTGGTGGTTCATGGCAAGGAGTTTCTCCTTGAAGACGGCGCGTATGTCTTCCAAGTCCTTGAACGACAGCGGGGTATCGGAGAACTGCCCTGCGCTGACCTGCAAGTCAATCATATTGTCCACCATGTCGGAGACGGATTTCTCGGAGAACTCGGTGAGGCTTCGCGAGCGTGCCTCGACAGCATCCGCCATCATGAGGATAGCCGCCTCTTTGGTGGTGGGTTTGGGTCCGGGATAGGTGTAGTCGGCGATGTTGACTTCGGGCACGGGTTTGCCCTCGGCTTTGGCTGCATTTGCCTGATTGACAGCGGTATTGTAGAAATAACGCACGACGGAAGTGCCGTGATGCGAGCGAATGAAATGCACGATGACTTCGGGTAGGTGGTGTCGGCGTGCGATACGCTCACCGTCGGTGACGTGGGCGATGATGACACGGGCTGCTTCTTTTGTAGGCATGGAAAGCAGCGGATTACAGCCTGGAGCCTGATTTTCCGTGAAATACTCGGGGTTAGCCATCTTGCCGATGTCGTGGTAGAGTGCGCCTGTACGCACGAGGAGTACCTTTGCCCCTATGCGTTTGGCGGCTTCGGTGGCGAGATTGCTGACTTGCAGCGAGTGCTGGAATGTGCCCGGGGCTTTCTCTGCGAACTCGTGCATGAGGTCGGAATTGACGTTGGTGAGTTCGACAAGCGTGATACTGCTGACCAAGCCAAAGGTGCGCTCAAAGAGATAGACGACTCCGTAGGCGCAGATGACAAGGATGGCATTCACGAAGAAATAGATATAGTAATGATAATCAATATCGTGCATATCGCCCGACAGAATCATCACGATAGCGGTGTACACCACTGAATAGGTGAGAAATACCCACAGAGCCGTGTGTGCGAGTTGGGCACGCTGCGTCATGTCGCGCAGGCTGGCTACCGCCACCATACCCGCAGACACCTGCAGAATGATGAACATATAGGGTGCAGGCACCGCCATAGAGACGATGAAGACGGTGATAAGGTTGAGACAGACGGCAGTGCGGGAGTCGTAGAAGACGCGGGCGATGACAGGTCCCCACGCGAAAGGTATGAGATAGACCCAGCCCACGGGCGCATAACGCAAGACGAGGAATGCCCCTGCGATGATGATAGCCATGAGGAGGGTGAAGAAAAGCATATTGTTGAGGTCATCCAAGAGTTTGCGGCGGAAGATGTACAAGTATAGGACAAAGATACCTAACATTATGATTATCAGCAGCCCGCACCCGACAGTGGACACGACAGACTGCGTGTGGGAGACGTCTTTCTCCTCCAAAGCGCGGCGGAGGGATTCAAGAATCTGATAGTCCTCGGAGGAGACTATTTCGCCGGTGTCAATAATTTTCTCGCCAGCCTGTACCATACCCTGTGTGAGGGAGACCGAGGACAAGAGGCTGTTGCGCAGGTTGTCGGATGTGACGGTGTCGTACACGAGGTTGGGTTGCAACTCCTGCATCGTGAGTTGGAAAGCCGTTTTTGGCGTGTAGATGTCGGTGACTGGTACGGCGGTTGCCACGCGGTTGTTGAGCACAGACACGCGGCTGCAGCCCGATGTCCGGATACGTTCCATCTCCTCCAAGGAGACGATGTAGATGTCCTTTTGGTCGGCATTCGGGACGAAAGTGTAACAGGGAGTATAATCGCTCAGTGCGTCAGCCTGCTCGGCGGCAATCTGTTCGTCGGTCTTGTAGATGGGGAAGTCGAATTCCGCCGTCATCAGCCCGTAGCCCCACGGTTGACCGACCTCGAAATGGTACTTGAAAGGCGTGCTGTACTTGGGAAACAGGTACAGGGTGATGGCTGCCAGAGCCAATAAAGAAAGCACTTGGCACGTGATACGCACGGTGCGGCTCATCTGGATTTTCATACACGTTTATGTTGAAAAAAGGTTTGTATCAGTTCACGACATTCGTCTTCCAGCACGCCCGTAACCACCTGACACTTAGCATGTAAGGCACGGGGTGCGAAGATGGCGAAGCCTCGTTTGGGGTCGGGTGCGCCATAGACGACACGCGCAATCTGCGCCCAACCGATAGCCCCTGCACACATCACGCAGGGTTCGACGGTGACATACAGGGTACATTGCGGGAGGTACTTGCCACCCAGCGTCTGTGCGGCGGCGGTGATAGCCTGCATCTCGGCGTGTGCGGTAACGTCCTGCAGCGTCTCGGTGAGGTTGTGCCCGCGTCCGACAATCCGGTTGCCCGCCACGATGACACAACCGACAGGCACTTCGCCTGCGCGGAGGGCTTGCCGTGCCTCGTCAAGGGCAAGCCGCATATAGCGGATATCGTCGGTGTCAGCGGGTTGCATAGTCGTTTTTGGCTTGGATAAACAGGGGCAGTTGCTCGGGGTGGTGCTCGAAATGGTTGCCGATGACCACGATGTCCGCCCCTGCCCGATAGGCGTCTGTCATCTGTTCGGGGGTGCAGATTCCTCCACCCACAAGGAGCGGAACGCTTGTCTGTTCGCGGACAGCACGGATAACACTCTGAACCACAGGCGTCTGCGCTCCGCTGCCTGCCTCTAAATATATAATGTCTTTGCCCAATAACTCGGCGGCAATGGCTGTATGGACAATGGCAGGAATATCGGTTTGCGGCAAGGGGGTGCTGTGTGTGGTGCGTTGGACACTGCTGAGATGCCCGCCATCAATGAGTATGTAGCCCATCGGGATGGACTCGATGCCCGATGCGCGAATGGCAGGAGCCGCCTGAATATGCGGTTCGATAAGCACATCGGATGTGCGTGCCGTGAGCAATGACAGGAACAGCAGTGCGTCCGCTGCGGGGGTAAACTGCGCCACGTTGCCCGGAAAAAGCACCACGGGGCGCGTGGTGTGAGCACGAATGAGCCCGATGAAATCGGCGAAATCTGCACATTCTGCACTTGTACTGCCTCCCACCAACACCATGTCCACGCTGTTGAGATGCGGGAACAGAGCCTTGCCTGCCGCGGGCTTCTCGGGGTCGAGAAGGACCGCCAAGAGGGGTTGCCCCGCAAGGTGCTGCGATTGGATATAGGAGAGGACGCTCATCGTTGTCTTAGGGCTGCTGCCACGTAAAGGATTCCATCAGGCGGCGCACGTCAGCACGCATGTAGTCATAGACAGGTGCGAGGGAATCCTGGTTGGGAATGGTGTTGCAATAGACGGCACCCCTGAAGAAATGCCGCACAGAATCCGTCAGATAGAACTGGATAGGCGTCGCGGTGTTGCCGTTGAGTTCGTAGTACACGCCCCAGACGCGCGCGTCGGGGTTCTCGAATTCCTGTTCGGGAATAGAGGTGGCTATGGTGGCATGCTTGTAGAGGAACTCCTGCGCGTCCCGCGAGAGTGCGCGGAGATTGCCGTGAACGGGCTTGTAACTGCAATGGATAGTGGTGTTGAGCCCCGGATAGTCGATGTCTATCCAGTAGGCATCACCCTTGTGTGCATGCGGGCGCACCGTGGCATTGTCTGAGAGAGAAAAGGCATACGGGTACCCCTGCGGGGCATATTGCGTGTATGCCGTGTCGGGAATGGCAATACGGAAATAGCCGTAAGGCTTGGGGACCGCACGCTGCCCGCACGCGATGCACACCGCGCATATCGCTATCAAGATACCTGTCTTCTTCATCATCTATCGTAACTATACGCTTGCAAAGATACTGCTTTTTCGCGAGATATGCAAAATGCACACGAAGCCCCCATATTTCCTCTTGGTTCCTTCTCTCTTTCAGCCCTGTCTCAAACTCGTGTCTGGAAGATACTTTCTACGGGTGGATAGCGAGTGGATAGCGGGTGGATACACTTTGGAAAACGACACAGTTCGCGTGTTCATATCCTATCAAGACACTACCCTACTTTCAAGTCATACAGACCTTGTCGTTTTAGTAAGTCAATCCGAAAGCCCAAAGAGGAAGAGTGCGTTGGTAGCCGAGTTCTATGTCATCTTTTACGACATATCCGTTAGGTACATCAGCGATTTGCCGCTTGCCCTTATTCTTACCCCCCACCTCAAAAGTGTATTCTCCGATTTGGAAATCCGATACTGCCGATGATACCACAGGGTAGCGCACACGCATCTGATTGAGAAAGAAGGTCTCGCGGATATTGCCTATATCAATCGTGTCCGGGGCTAAAACATACATCAGATTGCTATTGTCCACATACATCTTCTCCACCTTGCCTATCCCACGTACGCCTGCAGTGGCATCACGTAGCGTCATCAGCATACCGGCTCGCTCCATATAGTAAAAATAGTCTCCGATGTCATTGCGCGAGATGCCGGTTACTTGCGCTAATTTCACGTTATTAGGCTTGAAAGGCACGCTTTGTGCCACCACCACCAATAGCAGTTTCAACCTGCGCGCTACCGAAACACTCAGGTTGGCATACGTCGGTATATCGTTTTCCATAGTACGTGTAACGACCTGCATCAACGCTGTGGCATAGTCGGTGTCCTCATTGGCAAACGGATAATATCCTTTGCGCAGATAGTCCGCGAAGAGAGGCAACGGGTGCTGTATATCGGGGAGAGACACACGTTGTTGCAATATATCCTCCAAACTGACAGGTGATATACGAATACCATGGTACAACTCTAAATACTCGCGGAAACTAAGTCCCTGCATTTCATAGATGGGAGCACGGCGGCTGAGGTCTGCCAAACCGCGATATATATCCAATACAGATGAACCGGTGAACACGATTTGCATATCGGTATAGGTATCCACCATCTGTTTGATTTGCAGCGACCAGTCTTTTGCCTTGTGCACCTCGTCAATAAACAGGTGTTTTCCGCCTTGCTTATAGAATTTATCCGCCACCTCTATCAATGTATGTGAGGAAAAATACAGATGGTCCATAGTAATATACAAGGTGTCTGCAAGCGATAGATGCTGCTTGATGTATTGCAGCACTATGGTTGTTTTGCCCACACCACGCGGACCAACCAAGCCAAACACACGCCGTTCCCAATCCAATTCCGTATATTTGTAGCGGAAAAAAGTCAGCGTAGTCTTTGCTAACAAAGCCTGCTGATATTCAAATAATGCGTCCATACTATATCCTTATACATTCTTTATCCGAGTGCAAAAGTAGTGTTTTTTGCTCGTATAACCAATGTTTGCACCAAAAAAATGCACTTTCCTATAGAATCTGCACTTTTTTCATGCAAACCAGCCATACACTTGGAGGGCAACGCGGCTCGCGTCGTTATGAAAGGGATAAGTGAGGAACTTTTGATATTTGCAGAAATCAGTATCTTCCTTTTGTGTATTTGCAAAATTATCACTACTTTTGCACCGCAAACCTCCAATGAGGGGTGGTGTCCCCGTATTCATAGAGGTTTGCACATATTGATAGCGTTTATTGACGCTTTGCGTTTGACAAAACGAAAACTTCGCAACTTTTCAAATACCGTCAAAATCAAAGTGAGCAATAGATGCCTATTTGATATGACATCTGTCATACCGCACTCTGCTGTTAGGGTGTGGTGTATTGTCATATCTGCGTAGGCTTCCTGTTGTTTTATTTGACGGTATGGGCAATGCGAAGGCCTCGTTTTGTGGATAAGCAACACGAGGTCTGCGCTTTTTTTATGTCGGTATACAGAACATTTCCCTTTGCATAGTGAAAAAAAGAGAACTAATATAAACAATTAAACAACAAATCGTTATGAAGAAATTCGGTACTATTTCATGTATGTTTGCCATAGTGGCTATGGCAATGGTCGGGTGCGAACCCAACAACCCTGTAGAGAACAACCAAGGCAACGAGGAAGAGCCCAAGAAAGACACCGTGCCTGTGGAAGTGATTGACAACTCCACGCTGCACCATGTGTACAGTGTGTATAACGGCTCCAATACCTACGGCGTGCCGTTCCACGAGTTCTATTCTATCTTCACCACAGGTACCGTGAAGATGAACAGCGACAACAAAATTGTCAGCGGTAAAGGGTATGTCTTCACATTGAGCCTGCTGTCTGACCCGCAGGACGAAGCCACATTCCCTGAGACGGGCAACTACAATGTGGCTTCTGCCAATGCTATCAATGGCAAGAATTATAACGGCACCTTGGTGGGCGGTTTTGAAGCACAAAACGGCAGCGTATATGGTTGCATCGTCTATATGGTCAATGACGGCAAAATAGAAGGATACGACCTGATTGCCAACGGCACGCTCCAACTGAAAGGCAACAGCGAGGCTGCAAGTATCGAAGCACGCTTTATGAGCCTTGACAGCACCTATAAGTTCACCTACAAGGGTGCCCTCGAGTACGCCAACAATGGCTTCTGCGAAGAGGAGACATACTACGGGGAACCGAAAACGCCCATCACTGTGGACTCTATAGAGGCAAACCAATTCATTTTTGAAGGCAGATTTACCGTAACAGATGAATTGGATGAGGTGGTAGTACGAATACTTGAAAAACATTCACATACCCCCGGAGTGGATAGAGATGATTATGCAATGTATATCCATTTCTTGGCTTCTGCTAAAGATACGGTACTTAATGGACAATATGATGTAAAAGCCATCAAGAGCAGTGCCGATTTCAAGCCCAATATCATTGCAGGCAGTATAGGAGAATCTTACAGAATGTCCCATGCAACAAAGATATATTCGAATCTTCGCTTCGGTAATTCAGATGCCACTTTCTATATCGAGTCGGGTTCGATGACGGCAACTCCTGATGGCTTCACGGCAACACTCACCAGCCATTATGGTTCTACATTCAAGTACAAGTACGAAGGCGCAACAAAAATCGTGAAGAAAGAGTCTTCGGCTCCCGAGCGTATTGCTCCTGCACAGCAGGGGTTGTATGACAAGTCTGTAGGACTGAATACGAATATATCGGTAAAGGGTATTACGGACTAATATCCCAATGGCACGCCTGCGCGTCTCCCCTTTAGCATAGCATATTGACCATACTTTGCTTGGGGGACGACGCGGCTCGCGTCGTTATTTACAAAACAGGTGGCACCTCTCGCGCCGTCATAAGTGGCTAAACAAGGGCTAATCTTGTTATAACACACATAGACAACCACAAATAAAACTATTATGAACAAAATTACATCTTTATTGGTGGCACTCTTTGCCACCACCGCCCTTTGGGCATACGATTTCCAATCGGGTGACTTGTGCTACAATATCACCTCTGATACTACGGTAGAAGTGACATGTTTGGAAAAGTGGAATAACTACCAAAATCTCACAAATGTGGTTATTCCTATGCTTGTGGAAAATGAAGGCAAAAACTACAAGGTCACTCGTATAGGCGCATTTGCTTTTAATTTTTGTAGAACAATAACCTCCGTATCTATTCCCAGCAGTATTAATGCTATAGAAGAATATGCTTTTCATTATTGCACTTTCCAATCAATTGCTATTCCTGAAGGTGTAGAACGAATCGGCAGTCAAGCATTTTCTGATTGTGAGAAACTGAAATCAATTACTCTCCCACAAAGCCTAACGACTATAGAAGATTGGGCTTTTAGTGGATGTAAAGATTTAGAAACGTTTTTCATTCCCAAGAAGGTAACACAAATAGGAGTATGTGCTTTGGGCAATTGTAGTCGGTTGACCTCTATAGTGGTGGATGATAAGAACACAACTTTCGATAGCCGAAACAATTGTAATGCAATCATCAATACTACAACCAATGCCCTAATAGTAGGATGTAATGCTACTATTATTCCAAGCAATGTAACAAGCATCCCCAATTGGGCTTTTAATGGCTGTGAGAATTTAGGTTCAATAACTATACCAAGTGGTGTGGAATACATTGGTAAATATGCCTTTGTCAGTTGTAGCAATCTTCGCTCTATCGTAGTGGAAAGCGGCAATACAATATATGATAGCCGTGATAATTGCAATGCTATTATTGAGACGGCTACAAATACCCTTTTATCAGGATGCCTAACCACTCAAATTCCCAACAACGTACAGGTTATCGGAGAATGGGCTTTTTATGGTTCAAGTAATTTGGCTTCTATAGTTATTCCGGAAGGAGTGGTAACGATTGAGGATGCTGCATTTGAATTTTGTGGGAATTTGTCATCTGTTACATTGCCACAAACTTTAACTTACATTGGAAGCGGAGCATTTGAGTTTAGTAATCTGCAGTCTATTGCAATACCGGAAGCTGTAGTGTATATCGGCAGTGGCGCATTTTGGGAATGTAAATTTACAGAATTCGCATTTCCAAGTCAAATAACAACTATTGAAAGTTATGTTCTTTGTTATTGTACAGGACTTAAATCGATTACTATTCCCAACAAAGCAACAGAAATCAAAAATAATGCTTTTTATTCCTGTTCGAGTCTCACTTCTGTTACTATTGGTTATAACGTAGAGACCATTGGCAACAATGCTTTTGCCTCTTGTGCCAATCTGAAGACCGTCACCGTGTTGGCGGACGTTCCTCCTGTGTGTGATGCATCGTTTGATACAGAGCGTTTGGCACAAATGACATTGTTGGTGGCACCGGAGGTGCTGACCGCATATCAGATAGCAGACACATGGAAAGACTTTGGCAATATCGTGGCTATCGGTACTACCGATGTGGAGGACATTACGGGCAGTACATCCAATGCGCAGAAAGTCATTATCCGCAACGGACAAGTGCTTATCCGACAGGGAAATACGCTGTATAATCTCGCGGGTGTGCCTATGGAAAACAATTAACAATTTCACTCTAAATATAATTAGTTATGTCACTCGTTAAAAATATAGGGCTCGGTATTCACGCTCTAACCAACAAAATCATAGATGATTTAGTATCTGATTATACCGCAAACCACAACAAACCCTCATACCCTTTCGCAGACCTCACCGGTTTAGAAGCCGCTAATCGTACTATCAGAGGTCTGTTTGGACAATACTGCCACTACTGCAACAGCAACGTAGAACCCATGCCGAATAGTGGTAATCGTGGTTGTCGTATTCCCCTTACGCCCGAACGTATCTATGCACGCTTGGTAGCCATTGACTCTCTATTTTCCACCAATACCAACAAGGGCTATTACATCAAGCAGAATATGACCGATGCTATATGGAAAGCCTGCAAAGACGGCAAAGGCGGGCACTCGGATGATGTGTTGGCAACCAAAGCAAGCAACTATATCTTGTGGACGATAAACCATCCTAATGCACCTCAGCCCCCAAACACTGCTGTGATACAACAGATAGAAGACTTGCTCTACGGGCGTTTTGCATGGGTGGAAAAGACGGAAGACCACAAGCAGACCGAGTTGTCACTTATGACCAAATATCTCCACTATTTAGTGGAAGAGGTGCGTCCGAATAACACCGTCGGTTTCCCCATCTACGATAGTTTGATTGTTACTATACTGCCCAAAGTGTACAAATATGTTTGGGGCAAAGACTTGAAGACGGACTTCCCCAATGCTACCAAACCTATTTCACAACGTCCTTATTCAGACTATGTGCAAGCCTTATGGAAGATTGTAGATACACTGATGAAAGCATCGAATGGCAATGTTTGGAACCGCACCGATATGACCCCGTTCCATATCTCAGACCTCTTTCTGTGGCAACTCGGCAAAGTATATGATATGTGGTTCAATCCACGGTACAAGGGCAAGGTGGATTACAAACGACTTTGGATGCTTGTCACGCAAGACGAGTTTGACACAATGCTCCATACAGGACAAATCATTCCTCGTCTCAACTTGTTAGAGAATTTAGCCAAGAAAATATAAACCCTTTAATTCAAATAATATGAGAAGAAAATTATTTACTATCTTTGTGGCATTGTTTGTTGCCACATCTCTGTTTGCATACGACTTTGAAGATAGCAATGTGTACTACAATATCACAAGTAACAATACGATAGAGGTTACCTACTGCGGATGGCGGCATTATAGTTTTTCTGTAAATATACCTTCTTCAGTTACGTATAATGGTACTACATACAGTGTAACGGCTATTGGAGAATCTGCTTTTAAGAATTGTGAAAACCTGACAACCGTTACATTACCCAATACCATAACAACTATAGGTAATGATGCTTTCTATGGCTGTAGAGGAATAACATCCATATCCTTACCCAATGGAATAAGTACGATTGGTCATAGTGCATTTTACAATTGCTTCAAATTACAATCCATTCAGATTCCCAACACGGTTACATATATCGGAGATAATGCTTTCTATGGCTGTAGCAGTTTGGCTTCGGCAAATTTGTCAAGTGCCATGACTCGCGTGGAAAACGGAACCTTTGCCAATTGCACAAGCCTTGCATCTATTACGGTTCCCCAAGGAATTACAAGTATCGGGAATGGTGCATTCAATAGTTGCACGGGATTATCCTCGGTGTCTTTACCTAATGGGCTGACGACCATAGGCGAGGCGGCATTTATGAATTGTAGCAGCCTTTACTCTGTAACGATTCCCGAAGGGGTAACGGAGATTTTATCCGGTGCATTTCAGCATTGCACAGGAATGACTGCTATTACACTTCCCAATACTCTAACCGAGATACAATATAGTGCTTTCAAAGGTTGCACAAGTCTCGTATATGCCATTATCCCCAATAGTGTATCAATCATTAGGGGAGAGACCTTTTCTGATTGTACAAGTCTTTCTTCCATCACAATTGGTAGTGGCGTAACAAGCATTGAAGATTGGGCTTTTTATGGGTGTACAAGCCTCACCTCCATTATTTGGAATGCGAAGAACTATGTGCGGAACGAAGATTCATGGCAGTCCCCATTTGATGCACTTGCTTCACAGATTACATCTTTTGTTTTTGGTGATGGTATAAGTAGTATCCCTGATTATTTTTGCTCCAATATGAGCAATGTTACCTCCATCACCCTCCCAAATAGTGTGACGAGTATTGGGAAGTATGCTTTTAGCGGGTGTAGTGGTCTTACAACCCTCGTAGTCCCTAATAGTGTAACAAGTATCGGGGAATACGCTTTTGAGAATTGCAGCAGTTTAACTGCTATCAACATCCCTGACAATTTGACGAGTATAGAAAATGGGACTTTTTCCGGTTGCTCCGGTCTGACTTCACTGACTATCCCGAAGAACATAACAAGTATATCCGATTCTTTTTGGGGGTGTACAAGTCTTACCTCTATTGTTTGGAATGCTCCCCGTTGCAAAGGGAATGAGGACATGTGGGGAGGAAATCCTTATTTCTCTTCTGTGGCTTCTCAGATTGCATCGTTCTCTTTTGGTGATGACATAGATAGTATTCCCGGTGGCTTATGTAGTGGTATGAGCAATCTGACTTCCGTCACTATTCCTGATGGGGTGAAAGATATTGGGGAACGCGCCTTTTCCTATTGCGAAAGCCTTATGTCCATTACTATCCCTAACAGCGTAACAAAGATAGGTGCAGGTGCCTTTCGTGGGTGCAGCGGGCTACTATCTGTCGTTCTTGGTAACGGTGTAACTAATATCGGGAGATACGCATTTTCCTATTGTGATAAACTATCGTCTATCATAGTGAATGCTGGAAATCAAACGTATGATAGCAGAAGCAAGTGTAATGCTATCATTGAGACTGCCACGAACACATTGGTACAAGGGTGCAGTACTACCATTATTCCAAATAGCGTAACGGCTATTGGAGAATATGCTTTCGGAGGGGTTGCAGAACTCACTTCTATCAATATCCCAAATCAAGTAACAAGCATCGGAGATTCTGCTTTCCATGGTTGCTATGGTCTGACTTCTGTCACACTCCCTAATCAGATAACGCGCATTGGCAACAGCACTTTTCAGTATTGCGATAGTCTCGCTTCTATTGCTATTCCCAATAGCGTAAAGAGTATCGGAGATGAGGCTTTCTATGATTGTACCGCTCTCACGTCAGTCTCTATTGGTAGTGGCTTAGCAAGCATCGCAGAGAATGCGTTTTTGTGGTGTGAGAAACTTTCTTCTATCGTAGTAGATGGTGAAAATGCTGTATATGACAGCCGCGATAATTGCAATGCTATCATCGAGAAAGCCACAAATACATTGATAGTAGGTTGCTCTACAACCGTCATCCCTAATAGCGTAACGAGTATTGGCGATTATGCCTTTTTGTATTGTACAAATCTTACATCTGTTGTCATTCCTAATGGCGTAAAAAGTATTGGTAAAGAGGCTTTTGAGGAATGTGAAAACCTTACGTCCGTTACCATACCAAGCAGTGTAACCGGCATTGGAGAATATGCTTTTGCCGGGTGTTACAGGCTCACATCTGTCACTATCCCAAATAGTGTAACCAGTATCGGAGAAGATGCATTCTATTATGTGCTGAATGTAATATATGGCGGGAATGCCACAGGAGCCCCATGGGGAGCAATGAATCTGAATGGTTACGTGGATGGTTATCTTATCTATGACAGTGCGGCAAAAGAGCACTTGTTGGCATGCAGCCGAGCAGCAAAGGGGGAGATTATTATTCCCAATAGTGTAACAAGCATTGGTAATTCTGCGTTCTCAGATTGCTATAATGTTACCTCTGTCGCTATTGGCAATAATGTAACAAGTATAGGGGAAGAGGCTTTCATGAATTGCGAGAATCTCACTTCTATCGTTATCCCGAGTAGTGTGGAGAGTATTGGCGAGTATGCTTTTAGGAGTTGTGAAAATTTGGCATCTCTTTACTTGTGTACCCCATCCGGCACTATCGGTAAAGAGGCTTTTGCGTACTGCCCGAAACTGGCATCTATTACATGTTATGCACAAGAGCCCCTTATCGCAGATAAAGAGACCTTCGGTTATGGGGATGAGGATTGTTATTCTCGCAGTACCTTGTATGTCTTGTGCAATAGCATATCGGAGTATCAGTCGGATTCGGTATGGGGGAAATTCAAAAACATACAATGTATTGATTCCGAACCCACCACAGTGGACGGAATGACGGCTGTCCCCACTGCTACTACAGTTACCTTTGATTGGCAAGCAAACAGGAGTGCCGCTTCGTATATCCTTGTGGTTAGTACGGATAAGGAGGTATTTTGCTCGCTCATCTTCAATGCCAAAGGGCAACTGAATAGTATTGCTTATGCCCCGGGACGCAACGGACAGAGACATCAGTCTGCCGCCATACAAACAGCAGACGGTTTCCGTTTCACGGTAATAGGGTTGGATGAGGTGACGCACTACCTATACACCATGACGATTAAAGATGTGAATGATATAGTCCGCAATACCTATACAGGCGAATTTATCACATTAGGTACTCCTGCTGCTGTGGACAATGTGGATGATGAGGTATCTTCTGCTGCAACACACAAAGTCTTCCGCAACGGACAAGTGCTGATACTGCACAATGGCAAGACCTATACGCTCACGGGGGTAGAAGTGAAATAAAAATGCATAATGTGTAATTAGTGGCTGCTCAGATGAATAGCCACTAATTGTTTATTGTTCAGCAGATTACAGGAGAAAAGTAACGGAAAGTAACAGAAACTACCAAATCGCACCAAATCGCGCCGGAAAGTACTGGAAAGTACCGGAAACGCTCAATGCCCTCCGCAAATGTAGTACCTTTGCATCGTGATTCAAGGTGTTGAATCCGGTAGGCTGCATACGTAAGCAGCCCGTGATCTTTGA
>CAKVBV010000064.1 GCA_934725535.1 uncultured Bacteroidales bacterium
TAAAGATATTTACGATTTTGGTATTTACGATTTACGAATTTATGTACCATTTGCCCTGCGGGCGAATGTACGATTTTCCATTATCAGGGTGTAATTCTCCATGCAGCCCATATAAAGGACCATTAAAACCTCCTATCCTCTATCATAGTGGGGAAAAAGTTCTCCGTTAATGACCATTAATTTGTCGTTAATGGCATTATCGGGCATTTCTCCGTTAATCGCCACTGTTTATACAAACATTAATTACCATATAATTAGCCATTGATTTCAGCCTATCCATTGATTTCAGCCTCGATATTTGTAGCGGTAGTCAATGCCGACGATAGAGCCAGAGAAGGTGAGGATTTCGCCGAAGACTACGAGGACAGAGGAATGAATCTCGCCTGCGGGTGGCAGGGCTATGCCTGCGACCAGCAATGCGCACCCGAAGGTGCACATCGCGGTTGCGAGAATGAGTTGCAGATGCGTCATCATATTATTTACGATTTTATTATTTACGATGTACGATTGATGTACTATTTTGCCCTGCGGGCGAATGTACGATTTTCATTATCGGGTATGGCAAGGGAGGCAAATGACCCAATCCATTCCAATAACCAAATAAATCGTACATCGTAAATTTGCACATCGTACATTACGTTATGCTACTTCCTCTGCGCATTGGTGCCAAACGTACTGACGAAGGGTGCGATACTGCGTCTGTGACTTGAAGGCTGCCATGTCGGCGTTCTTCTTGTTGGGGTCGTTGAGACGGAGATGTGTAGCCGTACAGATAGCACCGAAACGAGTACGGTATGCCACCTCGGATTGCGAAGGTGTGGACTTGCGCTTGCCCATGATGTGGGTGTAGTTGGGATTAGCCAACATTGCCGCATTGGAGGTCGCCGCCTGACGGCGCATGAAAGTTACGGTACTTGCCTTTGACAATTTGCCAGAGACGGATTTGACGGGGTCGATATAGATTACTTTTGCCATTGTTGTTGATGAGTTTATTGGTTTATAAGTTGATACGTGGTTGAATTAGTTTAATTTAATTATGCTGACAACTTAGCCATTTCTTTGGCGAAGATATAGCCGTTGAGGGTGCGGTACTTGCCTGGGTTGGACTTGAAGGCGGCAGCATAGGCGGCAATGTCTTGCGCTGAAAGAGCCTTGATAGCGGCGCGGGTTTGTGCAAAGCGGTTACGTTGTGCGACTTGCTGTGCTGTCGGGTCGGCGGTACTCGGGTTGCAGATTTTGCCTGTGTAGCGGGTGCCGTTACGCATTGCGAAATAGGTGTCGGAATGTTGGCATACTTTGCCGGAAAGGGACTTTACCAAGTCCATAGGAATGTACTTAGACATAAAATGATTTACGATTTATCAATGTACGAGGTACGATTTATTTGGTGATTTGGATAAATGTACGATGTACACTGACGCCCTAAATGGGCTGATTAAACAATAAAGAATTTGTAAGTTTGAAAATGAACGCCTTGTGGGCGAGCATTAGATGTCACCTTTCTGAGGCGGTGGCTTGACCTGTGAGACATCCCACTGCATTATGCTTGCGGGAGCCCTGTGACTTTCGAAAGACGGTGCAAAGATAATACGGGAATGGGCGTTTTGCAACGACAATTGTCAATGAAATTTTCAGAAAGTCATTGACAACTGTCAAAATATAGCACCTAATACATTGGTAATAAGCAGAGTGTATTCTTTATGTAAAGTGTGAGAAAATGCGCTGTTTTTTAGCGTTTTTATGTGCTATTTACTCAAACTTCGTGCTCGGCGGCGGATTTCTTCTTTGTATCTTGTCGTTTTTTGGAGTGCATACCACAAACTATTGGGTGAGACAAGCCAGCCTACAATCGGTGTGAGTGCATCGGCAAGCATTGCCATGCTGCTCCATTTGCATGACCATGTTTGTCCGATATGTTTATGGGCTTCGATTTCAATGACGATGCGTGGATAGTCGTCTTTGACAAAGAAAGCATTGCCCGTTTGAATAGAAGCCTGTAAGGCGTTGTGTTTGCTGATTAGATTGGTGATGATACGCTCTTGTTGCTCCAAGAGGTTGCGCATTTGGGCTGTGTTGTCCTGCCATTGCAGCAAGATGGAATGGGTAGTTTGATTTTTCATGATAGAGGAAATTAAACGATGAATAATAAAAGTACCGCGACCTTCCAAATAAAGTCGCGGCACAAAGGTAGTAAGAAAAAACAGCTATCCGTTGTCCTTAGCAGACAAAATATCGTGTGATACGTACTGTATTGCAGAAGAATACACTATTGTTCCCACCACGAGACAATATCACGGAGATATACGGGGTGCATCAGATAAGTGGTATCAGCAACAATAGCACTATCGGGTATCTCGCACAGCGGGACAATATCCTGTGTTGCATGGCGGTACTGCGTAGTATCTATAAAGACAAAACGACATCCATAGGCACCCGAAGCACGTTCCCGAAATCCGCAATCTGCATCCCACACCTCAACGAAAGTGCTGTCATCTATCCTTGCCGTATAGAGTTCGTTGCCGCAAGACCCTTCAATGATTCGTATGCCATCTATTGCGACTGATGTATCTGATAACGAGTGTCCACGAGGAATACAACGAATAATGTACCCCTTATCCGAATACGGGGTGGTGTCTATCAAGGTATCTCTCCCTATATGTATGAGGAAAGAAGAATCTTGTGCCAAGTAGCATAATACAGGCACAAAACTACTTGTAGCACCAAGGATATGCCGTTCTTCCTCTGCCAGTCGTTCCCAAAGTGCATCCTTACGACGGTTAGGATATGCAATAGAGGTGATACGCCAATTTCCGGCACCATCTCCATCACCCCATACCAAACCGTTGTCTATCATATACCCACGCCACCCCATTTGTTCCCACTCTTCGGGAATGGCGTGCGCCATACGGATGCGGCAATCCTCACCGATGATATAGTCGTATTGACACATGAACTCCCGCTCATTCCGAATATGCCGAATCGGGTATGGACGGTAGAACGGATAATAGATGTATTGTGCCACTTTGTTTTTGTCCTGTCTTGCGATAGCAGTCATCATATCAGAAATGGCATAAGGGACATCACTATCCAGCCACACATCAAACGGTTCTTCTGGAATGCTGTCATTCATCCGTGTCCACGCGGGGCGATAACCATAGTGAAGCACCATACCAAAATTTGTCAGTCCGCAGGACATCATACGTGGTAAGCCTATTCCCTTATGTTCCAACAGGGTCAAAATATTATCCTGTTCTGCAGGCGTGTAAAAATCTTCAAAATCCAGTAACCGCCCTGTTCGTAAGTCAAAATTCAAATATGAATCCGTGTAAGGTCCCGTAAATGCACAACAGCGATAACGAGCAGTATAAATGCTGTCTTGGTTATACACAGTCACCACATAACTCTGCCGATACATCTTCTTCATGTTCCACAATTCCTCGAAGTTCCAGTACAACAAAGGGCGCGAGGGCGATTCCCAAACGGATATAGCATCTTTGGCTTTCCACATATCTCCCGTGTACATATCTCCAAAGACAATACTATCCAATGTCTTCTGAATGGCGCATAAAACAGCACTATCCGCGCAGACTATGGGATATTCAATATAACCAAAATCCCATATAGGACAATAATCCGTATCCACTCCATTGACTATTGTGTCAAAATGCTGTCTGTCAATAACGTACTGCTTGAACTTATCAATACGCTTTGCTCCAGTGGTACATTGTTCCTCATTCGTGGTTGTTGGATTGTGGCATGACACGCAACATACAGCGAACATAAGGACAATGAAGATAGAACGGATAGTCATGTATTACGAATTGTATGGAGCATGTCCGACTTTTTATGATTTGCGTTGTATTCCATGGATACTGAACGGCTGCAAAAATACGAGCAAGAAGAACACAAGGGGAATGCAGCACATCAGCCAATTGCATATCCAATCGGCATTGTAATGCACCTCGCGGAATACGGGAACACTCACCAATCTGTGGCATTGGATGGCTCGCCACGCATACCACATAGCGACCACCGTCTGCTTCGCCACCACCAGCAATGTCAGCACCACGGTTGCCCAACAAATGCCTTTCTTCCAACGTGGAAGTCTCGGGCGTAAGGCTGTATGGATACGGGCATAGAGATACCACAACACGGCACTGCATACCGTCTGAAATAGCAGGAACAGCCATGGGGTAGTACAGACGATACGCCGCCCTTGATAGAAGGCAAACGATTGACGGCACAAGACATAGACACCGAAGGCTATAGCAAATACAAGCAGTGCATATCGAACCCCTTTGCCCAATGTCGGGAAATGTTCTCCGTCACGTATAATACCCAAAGCCAGTACTGCCCACGACACCATCAGCACGCAGGAGAAGAATGTATGCCACACATCGCAGCACCACGGATGTTCCGCATAGTTGAACCACACAGCATTGCTCCCGAACAACATTCGGCATATCGGCACAAAGAACGTGTAAACGGTAGTCCCGATAGCGGCAATCAAGGTCGCCCGCTTGAGCGTGAATTTGGATTTGGTCTCCATAATAGTTTGCTTTTTAGTTTCTCCACGAATTACCATTAAAACACCATTAAAACGCTGATTCACACCCAATTCTCCTATTCAGCAGGCGCCAATATCCTTTCCGCGATACGGCGGACGGGAATGCCGCAATCGGCACCTGCTTCGTAAAAGCCGTAATTCTTGGGATTGCAGAGAATGACCAAACACGTGTACTGCGGATTGTCTTCGGGAAAATACCCCACAAAAGACAACCGATGATGGAACCTGTCATACTGCCCATTGATACAGATTTGCGCCGCACCCGTCTTGCCTGCAATCCGCACCTTGTCGCTTTGTGCCTTGCGCATTTCCCTCGGATTGATGCTCGCTGTACCAAGATGGTTATCCCATACCGCTCGGTGCAGCCCCAATCGGATAGAGTCCAATCCGTTGACAGGAACGCGCAAGTGCTGCCCCGTAGCCACGCACGAATACAAGTAGGCGAGTTGCACGGGGGTGATGGTGCAATGATACCCAATGGCATATTCCAATGTCTCGGTCATAGCATCGCACGCACTATCCTGCGCTGCACATTCAAAGCCCCACCTGTTGAGTATCTCGGGCAGTAATGCCGGTTGCTTCTCAAACACGCGAAGCACATACTGCACAAAAGCGGCATTGCTGCTTGTAGCAATCGCATCGGACAGCGAATAGACTGCATCACTCGCATGTCCGTCCCGAAACACACGTCCTGCATATTCAAAACCGCTGCGGCACACCCCGACAGCACTATCCCACCCATGTGGCTCTACGGAATATGCCGCCAGCAGAGCCAATGGCGAGACGATACTCCCCAACTCCCATGCCGACCGTGTATGAATGAGTGTAGAATCGGTATCGTACATCGCCACCACCGTTCCGCTCTGTGCGTCCATCAGTATGCCGACACCCCACTCGGATTCGGTGCGATTGATACGTGCCTGCACCTCCTCCGCCACTATCTGCAGCAGCGAATCCACAATGGCAACAGGGTGCTCCGTGGCAACACGCTCCCGCTCCGTGCAGGCACTCATGCCAGCCAAAATGATTGCCCCAAGGGCAATGTGAATGATTGAAAGTTTCATACAGTCGAATACGATGTGCTGAATTACTCGAATTCACTATATCTTCCCAAGTTAGATTTTTTTATACTTTAGAACATAACCCCGCAGTGATACGGATACAGTACTTCTTTTTTGCTATCTACGTCTTCTATCAAACGACCCATCATGGTGTAGGTTGTGGTTTCGCGGACAAGCCCCTCCCAATCGTTCCAGTAACAGCAAACCACTTGGTAGGTATGGTCATCCATGGCGGTTACCTTGGGTTGCAATTCTTCTATGGGAGCGATAACACTCCAGTCCCGATTTGCAAACACCTCTATGGGCATTTCTGAATGGTGAACGTTATGGTCAATGACCTTGTCCATAGGTTGTATAGACTCCATATCGCTTGATTCAAAAATGAGCGTGGCTTTATTGTATGCTCCATGCCAATTTGCCGGTAGTTGTGTCTTTGCCTTGCCTAATAGATAGGTGCGCCATATCGTTTGCAACGGGTTGGTTTTCGGAACAATGACACATTGCCATATATCCCGTATATGCTCAAGACGTTCTTCCGAAGGTTTTTCTCCTCGCTCGCAGAAATGAAAATACGATATGTCGTTCATCTCTGTAGCGCGATATAGCCACAGAGTCACTTCGGGTGCGATTGTGACACCCAATGACTGTTCATCAATAATAGTGGACGGAGCACCACCTTCAGACTGTGCATCGTATAGCGTGTGCATAGTTTGCAATAATTGTTTGCCATCAGCAATAATGACATCAGAAAGGTAGGTCTGCATAGTTTTCTTTTTGTTCTGCGGGTGTATTATCTATTTGTTTGCTAATGTGCAGTTCTGCCTGCCTTTGGCAATGAGGGCAGACAGAGACTTCGCCTTCGAGGGTGATATACTGCTTCGGGCGTAACGTGATTTTGCGCCACAAGAGCGTCTCGGAAAGTGCTCCACACGCCATACAAGGCAAATGGTTTGCTTGTGGTTCTATGCTCTCGCCACATACAGTATCCAAGTAATCGGCGCGGAATGGAAGTTCTGCCATCGGATTATACTCCACACTTACCCCCTCTTGCATCGTACAGGGAAAAATGGCAATGTGCGTTATCAAATCGTTCTCCACACGAAAAGCGATATATTGCATCAGTTTGTTTCGCAATTGTACCAAGACCACAGCCATGGCATAAAAGCGACCAATATGTATCCAATAGTCGTAATCAAAGAAATTGGTACTTTTTGTTTTAGCCGTTCGCCAAAACTCGCCGAGTACCATATCCGTTGGTCCGCTGTATGTACCATTACCATAGTGCACAATGCAGGTATTCGGTGCGCAATACGGCAGCAACCGCCGCCAATCATTCTCTACCGCCGCCTGTACAAACACATAGCACAAGCGTGTATAGATGTTATCAGGCAGATGTTTATCCATCTCAATCTTATACGTACTTTGTCCCATAATTTATATATTGTTTTTGTTGGTTACTATTCCGTTTGGTTATGTTCACGGTGCAAAATTAGTACTAAGAAATCACATCGCGAAGCATTTTTCTGCCCAATGTATGAAGTTATGTCCCCGCTGTACAAAATGGTATAAGGTCACGAGTTTGGTACACTATGTGTATTCACGCAAGACATGCTCCATATATATATAATGCAGAAAATGGCAAAAAACTACACTTTACGACAGGAAAAATTGTATTTTCTTAGTAACTGTGTGATCGATATGCCATTATGTATTTTGACGCACTTGATTAGAGGCTGTTATTTAGACAACGGAACTAACTATACAAAATAGTTTCTAAACTCGCAGTTATGCATTCTTTTCCTTCAAGTAATTGTTTCTCAATAAAAACAAAACCCAAATTAGAGTCTTCTATAAAGAATCCCTCTCCGTCAGGGAAGGTCTTATTTGAAACAGCTTGATTTTTCAACATATTGTACAACTCATCCGTAGAGTCGCCCCAAAATGTTTTCTGAACGGTACAACAATCACCGAAATCAGAATCAAAGATTACGAAGAAAGCTTGTCGTTCTGAAATATAAAAGGTCACTCCTGTCTGTTCTGCATCAAGTCTCTTCCTCCCCGCGTTATACATAACCCAACATGGAGCGAGTTGAGCACAAGCAACAAAATCTTCTTTTTTGCCTAAAAAACCCATAACGAGGTCATTTACAGATATTCTTGGTTCCTTACACATAATCATTTCTACTATAATTCTGCACTATGATTCAACTCTAACCAATGAAGTTCTTGCATAACAGAAGGATTGGTCACTCCCATCCTTTGCGCCATTTTCAAATATTGATACGCTTTCTTAAAATCAATGCCTCTACCCGAAGAGTAACATATTCCTATATTAGAATATATCTGACCGGTTGACCATGTGCTACTACAATCCTCTGGCAGATTTAATGCTTGTTGATACAAGTTAATGGCTTCACGATATTGTTTATTACGTGCAAGTAGCAATGCTTTCTCGCATATTTTTTCACGCTCACTTTCATTGTATATATCCAACACCCAATAATAATGAATACCTATTTCAGGATGATTCATATCAAAATACCCAACCCGTCCCAGTTCTCCTGAATTGGGCTCATATTTTAAGAAGTTAGCAGACTTTGCTGCCTTTTGCATATAAATATCATCTTCACTAATATCAAGAACAGCATATTGTATAGAGGTGGTTTTTAGTAGATAACGAAGGTCTTTCAAAACAGCCGTTGCCAAACCTTGGTGCCGGAATAAAGGGTGGATCGTAATTCCAACAGACCAACAATGCCCGAAGCAATCTTTTTGCGTTTGTTCACAAGTTAATAATCCTACATAGTCATTGGTGTTATTTCTTATTAATGCATCAATACCAATGCCACGAGTGTTAACTAATGCCATACTCTCAACGAAGGAACGCATATTTAGAGAGTCTTCGCTGGATAGGGCAAAAAAAATTTTTGTGTGTTTGTCTGAAAAGAGTTCTCTTACAAAAGATAAAACTCTATCCACATCATTCTCATCAAAAATTTCAAGGCTATGGTTGCCAAACTTAATCAATTGCATAATGTTAAAAATTAAAAACAGAACGGATTAGGATATTTTAGTTTCTCACCCATTGCACTAACGACATGATCTGCCATATCTTCATAGATTTTGCAGCATTCCGCTTTAGGAAGATTATTTACCACCTGCAAAATAAAAATTGCACAATCAACATACATCATTGCATCTGCTATCCAAATACGACCATATTGTTTTACGTGATTATTACATACTCTAAGGAGTGCTTGTTTTATGACTGCAGTTGTCACTGGCATACCTGTAGCATTCAATGCATCAAGAACGAGTTGAAAATCCTGTTTGAATTCACTCTCTAAGCGTAGTTCTGCGTTTATTGTTGGGTAAGCGACATATCTCGAATATCGGGGAGAGCGTAAAGCAGAAGATACAATCATTTCACCATTTTGTCCATTCGTAAATGGTACCATTGTTGTCGGCAGGTTGAGGACATATTCTTGCCCCGTGGACCTCAGTAGAAAATTTATACTCATAATTTTTGTTTTGTGCATAGGAATTCCCGACTATGCGATGATAAATAGGTTTGGATAGATACAAAATAAAAAACGTGGAATTCGACCGTCGCCGTTCCACTCGTAGAGGCTCTCGCATTGCCCATTGTATAAGACCGACAACGAGAAGCCCACGCCAATATAAGCAATATACACCCAACTTGCGTCATAACTATGACACATACGCAACAACACGAACTGCGTTGCTTCCTAGTTGGTGGAATACACTTATATTCCGAGGACATCTACCGCTGCTACGTCCTGTATACAATTGAAATTTGCGAGATTTCTACGAATCAGAACAGAGCGCCAATAAACGCCTTTTATTATGTACATGAAGCCCGACACATTGGTGCTCGGAGGGTTCATTACTTGTCTGTTGCCAGTACAAGCCATAATACCCACCCACTCACCTCTGCGTGGTCTTCACGCCACAAAAGTACAATAAATTTTGCAGGTATGCAAAAAGAAATGTGAAAATTGATATTTGTAGGCGGCTGGATTCCTTGCTGGATTCCTTGCAAAATAGTGATGGCGTGGCATAGATATTGTAGAAAATAATGTAAGGAAGTGTGATTTTTGCAGAAAGATTATCTTGCATCTTGCATATATGCAGGAAATGTAGTACTTTTGCAACAGATTATACAAACAAGGATTGTTTAACCCGTAGAAGATAGCGTTATGATAGGAATGTCACCATCTTGCAAGCCCATTCGTGGTGCTATGGCGAAAGAGATGCACGAGCACCTCGCAAAAATGTCTGAAGATAGGAAACGGGGAACTATGAAACGTGCTTATTCGCCCCACAAAACATCCATTCGGTTGATAGAAATAAAGAATGGGTGATTATACCATACGGTCGGTGGAAATATCGCCTGACCTTTTACCTTTGCTGCGGGAGTTCTCCTGCGGCGTTCCTGAAATGGATGAGATTCTCCACTCGCAGGGGTTGTTGGCGGAATTGTATGTTGATGACCCTATGGCGTATTGTGTGTATAACGCGGGGAAAGAGTTGGTTGGATTCTGTATTATTGGTAAGATAAATCTCCCGTTGGAATATGAGGGACACTGCGAATACCTTGACATGATAGATGTGGCGTGTTTGGCCATTCGTGAGGATTATCGGTACATGGGAATAGGGACAGCAGTATTGGATTTAGTGTGTGATAAAGCAGAGGTCCTGGTGTCAGGGGTGGAGTACGTGCACGTGGATGCCTTGGACTTGGAGGATGGTACGTATAGTGCGGTTCCGTTCTATCAGAAATATGGTTTTCGCTATGCCGCTCGGGCGGGAAAAGATGTGGCGCGCATGTTCTATGCACTGCATAAGGTTCAAGAATAAGTATTGAAAGTGAAATAAAAGGGGGGCTTACGGGGTGCACAAGGGTTGCGTATCCCTTGCTTATCCCTTGCTGTTTGGCGTGAGAGTGAAAGGGGGAAGAAAGGGGCGGGAAACGGGCAGGTTGGTATAGGTAAATAGCAGGGGTATTGGGAGAGGGTTTTTCTTTAGTCTAAAAAGGCAGAGGAAAATATAGTAAGGTAGGGGTGTGGGGCGGTTAGGCGGCGGGCACCTGCTGTATCTTGCCCTCGCGCATCACCACCACGCGGTCGCTCAGCGTCAGCGCCTCCTCCTGGTCGTGCGTCACGTAGATAAACGTGATGCCCAACTTGTCGTGCATCTTGCGCAACTCCATCTGCATGTCTTCGCGCATCTTCAGGTCGAGTGCCGCCAACGGCTCGTCCAGCAGCACCTCGGGCTCGTTGATGATAGCACGCGCTATCGCCACACGCTGTTGCTGACCGCCGCTCAGGCTGTCCACATCGCGGTACTCATAGTCCGTCATGCCGACTGTCTTCAACGCCTGCTTCACTTTCTTCGCGATGACTTTCTTGTCCGTCTTCTTCAACTTCAGACCGAAAGCCACGTTGTCAAATACGTTCAAATGGGGAAATAGTGCGTACTTCTGGAACACCGTGTTCACGGGTCGCTGATGCGGGGGCATCTGGGTCACATCCTTGCCGTTGAGCAGGATATCGCCGTCGGTCGCCACCTGAAAGCCCGCTATGCAGCGCAGCAACGTGGTCTTACCGCAGCCCGAAGGCCCCAAGATGGTTACAAACTCGCCTTTCTTTACCGAGAGGCTTACATCGTCCAAGGCAAACTTGCCGTCCTCAAACTGTTTCGAGACATGGTTCACCTCAATGATATAATCCGTT
This sequence comes from uncultured Bacteroidales bacterium, assembly GCA_934725535.1. Classification (GTDB taxonomy): domain Bacteria; phylum Bacteroidota; class Bacteroidia; order Bacteroidales; family Paludibacteraceae; genus Colicola. The sequence goes on from CAKVBV010000064.1 coordinate 11,385, forward strand.
TTCTGCATTTCTTTTTCTACTATGGTACACTAAATGTCAGACGCATAAATTCCTGTTTTTGAATTTGGCTGCAAAAGTACAAAAAACCACACATTTATGCAACACTCCTTCCATTTTTCCGTAAAACATACAACAATCAACTTCCAAGAATACCTATTCCCGCTCCATTAGCCATTGTATACACCCCATGGTTCTCTGTTAATGTCCGTTAATTGACCGCTAAAACAGAGAATGACACGTGATTAAACGTGTAATTTCCCTTGAATTAAGCCATTAATTTTCCAGAGTAGGCACAATAAGAGAAATCCTATAGCAATGCCGCCTATCCAAGCGAGACATCGTACCGCCCGAGGGACATACCTTTCGGGTGGTAGGTGTATTATCGTTTCCTTGTCTTGATACACGGTATCATTTCTTATTACCACTCTTTCACGCCACCTATCGCGCCAGCGGTCGAGATAGACGGTATCGCCGCGGATGTATTCACGGATATAGATGCTATCGCGATGATAGATACTATCATGCCGCTGCGTGTTCGTCCGGGTGTGCGAGGTCGTATTCGCGGGCGGTACGCTGTGCCTCGATGTAGTGCATGCGCTGCTCCAAAGGACAAGGCACATCATACAGAGGATACGGGTCAAAGTTGATAATCTCAATGTAAACAGGTTCATAACGTTTGGTTTTGCGGTCGTTGTAATTGGTTAGCAGTATCTCACGCAGTTTGTTGAGCGTGCGGCGGGAGGACAGCAGACGCGGCTGCGGGGGGTCGGTTGAGCCCAAAGGCGGATAGAGCAGGTCTGCCACACCGACCAAGATACAACCTGCGGTATCACGAGGATAGTTGCCTGCGTGAATACGAATGCCCGTGCGTCCGACTACGTTGCCGATAAGAGGCAATACCTCGCCGAATCGGGGAGACATAGTGAGGGTAACAGGATAGAAGCCTGCGGGGATAGCGACGTCGGTGCGCTCTAAGGTGGAGCAGAACCAACGATTGTCAATAAGTAGTTCGCCACAGATGGCGTTGCCTTGCGGCTGTTTGCGTATAAGTTTCAAAATCATAGTTTTTCCGTATAAAATTATTTTTTATTCTCCATATAAAGCCCATATAAAGGACCATTAAAATTACGGATCTTATTCTCCGTTAATGACCGTTAATTTGTCGTTAATGGCGTTATCGGACACTCCGTCGTTAATAGCCATTCATTTCAACCTCGATACTTGTAGCGGTAGTCGATGCCGACGATAGAGCCTGAGAAAGTGAGGATTTCGCCAAAGGCTATGAGAACGGAGGAGTGAATCTCTCCTGCGGGCGGCAGGGCTATTCCTGCGACCAGCAATGCACACCCGAAGGTGCACATCGCGGTAGCGAGAATAAGTTGCAAATGCGTCATAGCCGTTATGCTACTTCGTCAGCGCATTGGTGCCAAACATACTGACGAAGGGTGCGGTACTGCGTTTGCGACTTGAAGGCAGCCATGTCGGCGTTCTTCTTGTTGGGGTCGTTGAGACGGAGATGTGTAGCCGCACAGATAACACCGAAACGGGTGCGGTATGCCACCTCGGACTGCGAGGGTGTGGACTTGCGCTTGCCCATGATGTGGGTGTAGTTGGGATTCGCCAACATCGCCACATTGGAGGTGGCTGCCTGACGGCGCATGAAAGTTACGGTACTTGCCTTTGACAATTTGCCAGAGACGGATTTGACGGGGTCGATATAGATTACCTTAGCCATTTTGTTTATGAGTTTATTGGTTTATAAGTTGATACGTGGTTGAAATGGTTGGATTATGCGGACAACTTAGCCATTTCTTTGGCGAAGATGTATCCGTTGAGGGTGCGGTACTTGCCGGGGTTGGATTTGAAGGCAGCAGCGTATGCGGCAATGTCTTGCGCTGAAAGAGCCTTGATAGCGGCGCGGGTTTGGGCAAAGCGGTTACGCTGTGCGACTTGTTGCGCAGTCGGGTCAGCGGTACTCGGGTTGCAGATTTTGCCCGTGTAGCGGGTGCCGTTACGCATTGCAAAATAGGTGTCGGAGTGTTGGCATACTTTGCCGGAAAGGGACTTAACTAAGTCCATAGGTACATACTTTGACATAAAAACATTTACGATTTATCAATGTACGATGTACACTGACGCCCTGATGGGCTGATTAAACAATTAAGAATTTGTAAGTTTGAAAATGAACGCCTTGTGGGCGAGTATTAGATGTCACCTTTCTGAGGCGGTGGCTTGACCTATGAGACATCCCTCTGCACTATGCTTGCGGGAGCCCTGTGACTTTCGAAAGACGGTGCAAAGATAATACGGGATTGGACGTTTTGCAAGGACGCGCGTCCCTAAAATGCTATAGTATAAGGACAGCCGTCCTCAAATTTGACTTATTGCTTTGATAATAAGCAGAATGTGGAGCGTTATAAAATACATCGGTTTTGTGCTTTTATTTCATCTTTTTGCGTAAGTCTTGTGTTCGACGAGTGATTTCGTCTTCATATTTCGCCATTTTACCAAAGGCATGAGACAGACTATTAGGTGAAACGAGCCACCCTACCTCTATGGTTAGTGCGTCGGCAAGCATTGACAGGCTATGCCATTTGCATGGCCATGCTTGCCCAAGGCGTTTACGTGCAGTAATCTCTACAGCAACACGGATGTAGTCGTCCTTGATATAAAAGTCTGTTTTTGCCATTGCAGTCTCCTCCAAAATGGAGTATTGCTTTACGAGATTGGTGATGATACGCTCTTGTTGCTCCAATAGGTTGTGCATTTGGGTTGTGTTGTCCTGCCATTGTTGCAAGATAGAATGGGTTGAAGTTGTCTTCATACACTTAAATTTGGTCTATGGGTCATTTTGCAGGCTGGAAAGTGGCTTCATGTCCGATGAATAGGGCGTTGCAGACGATTCAAAAGGT
>CAKVBV010000065.1 GCA_934725535.1 uncultured Bacteroidales bacterium
CTTGCGGAGAGCGTCCTCTGCCTCGTAGAGCCACCCCATTTCACCATACGCACGTGCTACCCATAGTTGGCAGCGTGCTACCATATCCTTGTCGTTGGCATAATGGCGGGCTATGTAATTGAAGGTACTGATACTGCCTAAGAAGTCGCCTTTGTGAAACTCCGCCATACCAAGCATAAGCCATGCGTTGCCCATTTGGTTGTTGAACTCTTCTTGTTTGAGCCATGCTTGGTACTTAGGGTCTTTCTGCTTCTTGTAGTTAATCTTCGGACGTGCTTTGATACTGTGCAATTTGATACACTTACGGCATTTCTCTATGGTCTTGTCCATCTGTGAGGCAGATGCCTCTGCCGCCTTGTGATTGGAGACAGGATACAGGTTCAGGATGGTGGAATAGTCGTCTTCGTTGGCTTCACGGATAGCCTTTTCGCCCTCTTCAAACGCCACTTGCCCGTTGAAATAGATGTTGTATTTCGTCTTCATCTGGTGGTAAGCACGAGTTGCCCCCGTATTCTTCTGTGTGGAACACGAGGATAAGAACCCGATGAAAACGGCAAAAAACAGTATGTATATGTGCGTTTGTTTCATTTATTGCAGACCTTTGACGTGGCTTGGGGCAGGTATAAAGTCTTTCAAGTAGAAAGGTTCGAAGTATGCCATCTGCTTTACGTCCAAGTGCCGGGCATATTCTCTCTCTGCCAATAGCCCCATATACTGTGCCAGTGGTACGATACCATCGATGAAACGGGCATTTTGTGCTATTATGACGTTACGGCATTTGTCAGACCCATTACCGAAGAAGCAGATAGTATGGTGCTGTCGGAGTTCCGTCTCGAAAGTATGTTCGTCCACCACTTTTGCCTTGATTTCATCGGTACGCTGCAATGTCTGTGGCGTATAGAATGCCGTATAGACTTCCATACGGCGTGCATCCAACATGGGACAGAATAATGCGCTATCCTCCACTTTGTTCAATTCTTCGTGTTGCGCTTTGGCTGTCCGGCACAGCACCTGCAGTGTGTCTATCGGAATCAACGGGATATTCAAGCCATAGCACAGCCCTTTGGCAGTGCTGGCTCCTATGCGCAGACCTGTATAACTGCCCGGACCTTGCGACAACGCTACAGCGTCCAACTGCCACCCGTTCTGCTTTGTCTCGTCAAGCAATTCACTGATGAATACAGGCAGTTCGCGGGCGTGGTTGGCACTTCCTATGTTTTCACGCCAAGCCACAGCCTTGCCGTCTATCGTGATGGCGGCAGAGCAACAGTTGGTGGAGGTCTCGATATTCAGAATAGTCATACGTGCTACCGATTTCTTTTTCAAACCGCAAAGATACGATATTTTTTGCACAACAGAAAATAATTTGTAACTTTGCGCCTACAAATCAGTCCAATATGAAGAATGTCGTTGTATTTACAGGTGCCGGTGTTTCGGCAGAAAGCGGATTAGGTACATTTCGTGACGCAGACGGCTTGTGGGAGAAATACCGTATTGAGGACGTGTGTACGCATGATGCGTGGTTGCGTAATCCCCAGTTGTGCGTGGACTTCTATAATGCCCGCCGCAAGGATGCGCTTGCGGCACAGCCCAATGCTGCGCACTATGCCATAGCCCGTTTGCAAGAGGCTATCCCGACTACGCAAGTGATAACGCAAAATATCGATGACCTTCATGAACGGGCAGGCAGTCATGATGTGGTCCATCTGCACGGGGAAATCACAAAGTTGCGTTCGGAGAATGACGACCTGGCTACGGTGCCGCTACAAGGCTGGGAACAGCACTACGGAGACCGTCACCCCGACGGCTCATTGTTGCGCCCATACATTGTGTTCTTTGGCGAGAGTGTGCCGTATTTCCCTGTGGCATGCAGCATAGCCTCGGGAGCGGACATCATGGTGGTGGTCGGTACGTCGCTGAATGTGTATCCTGCGGCATCGTTGTTGGAGTATGCACCTACTTATGCGGATATCTATGTGATAGACCCCGGGCACCCTGAGTTCGGCATATACCGCGACCGTGTGCACCATATCCAAGAGAAAGCCACGGTGGGTGTGCCGCAGTTGGTGGAGGAATTGATACGGAAATATAAGGAGTAGCATTGAGTACAATGACGATGCGAGCCGCGTCGTCCCTATGTATAGTCTCTACTTGTTTCTCCAAATATGCAATAAGAGGTAGTTTGCACTTATCAGACTACCTCTTTATTTCTTCGATATTGTAGGCTTAATCACATACTAATCTCATACTAATCACATACTAATCTCATACTAATCTCATAGTCTTGATTCGAGACTCACACTACACCCTCAGGGAGGGGGAGGTATTAACGACGCGAGCCGCGTCGTCTCCCACCATTAAATGCACAAAAAGAGACCATCTAAACTTGTTAGACGGCCTCATCTATTATGTGTCCGGTAGTGATGTGGTGATGGGGTTACGCTATTCTATAACGTTTTGAGGGTGCTGTTCGGGAAATAGTGAGATAGGATTTGTTCGTAGGTGAAGCCTTTGTCCGCCATGACGGCTGCGCCTATTTGGCAGAGACCCACGCCATGTCCCCAGCCACGTCCTGTGAGGACGAACTGCGCCTTTTCGCTTTCCCCTGCAGGGAGGAACTGCACATCAAAAGTGCTGCTGTACAAGTGTGTGCGGCTTAGCCATTTGCGTATTTCAAGTTCCTTGCCGACAATCATACGGCGTTTGGTGCCGATAATCTCCAATTCGTATATACGGTAGGAGGGTCCGCGTTTGACGGGGCGCAGTTCCTGTATTGTGCCAAAGTCTATGCCAGAGCGTTCACGAATGAGTGCCGATAGTTCGTCTTGCGTGTAGCGTACTTGCCAGCGGTAGAAGTCTTGCGTCTCAAGGTCGTAGTCATTGAGTACTTGCGAGAGCACACGGCGGTCGTGTGTGTTGCAATAAGGACATTCCACGCTCTCGAGATAGCGGTAGTGAATGGGAGCCCACGCGTTTTCAAACAGTTCGGTGCGTCCGCCACAACTCTTGTAGAAACGTGTGTCGCATATCTCGCCATCGCAGGTAAGGACCTGCCCCTGAGTGGAGAGTACTGCATCATGTACCCGTGCTGCGGCTTCAGGGTGCCGGTCGCGGCGTGTGATGCCTTCGTAGCGTTGGCAATGGTCGTCGGCACAGACGTCAAACCCGATATGGGCATCGCGCTCGTACCATGTGATGTGGCGTTCGATGCCCTCTTTGGTCGGTGGTTCCGGCGTTATCTTCGCGGGTGCGTGTGCGGGGTTCAGTATGGGTCGCAGCACCCAACTGCGGGATATGACGGCGTGGGCTTTGAGCAGTTCGGCGGACGAAGTGGCAGACATTTCGGACGTGATGACCGATGTTAAGTAGTCTTCCACGTCAATGATATTGATAGCCGTCTCAGTGCCGTCAGCGTTTTTGCGTATCTCCAACCGCCCTTCAAAGAGTTGGTCTTCGGTGCGGTCCCAATGGAAACCAATACCGATACGCACATTTTTGAGCAAAAAAGTACCGCCACGCAACTCATAATCAATATGCGGGGCAGTCATTATACCAACACGAATATCCATATTCAAAGGAGGTTATAGCGGATTATCAGACGAGGGTTTTGCCGATGGCAGCGGCGAGGGGCGGGAGGGAGGCGTAGAGGGTGCGGAATTGGTCGTGGGAGAGTTGCTGGGGGGCATCGCTCTTGGCAGCGGAGGGATTGGGGTGGGTCTCTATGAGGAGTCCGTCGATGCCCATTGCCGTGCAGGCACGCGCCAGGTCGCTGACCCCATAGTTGTAGCCCATGGCGTGGCTGGGGTCAAGGATTATGGGCAGGTTGGCGTGCTGCTTAATCCACGCGACACCGCATAAATCCAGCGTGAAGCGCGTCTTGGTCTCAAAGGTGCGGATACCGCGCTCGCAGAGAATGACCTGATTATTGCCGCAACTCATGATGAAGTCTGCGCCGTCCATAAACTCCTGCAAGGTGGTGCCAAAGCCACGCTTGAGAATGACAGGTTTGCCACATTCGCCGGCGGCAGTGAGGAGGGCATGGTCGTACATCGATTTGGCTCCAATCTGCACGATATCAGTGTATTGGATAACCTTGTCGGCATGTGATGCATCGCGCATCTCGGTGGCGATGAGCAGCCCGTACTTGTCGCGCATCTCGGCGAGAAGTTTCAGTCCGTCTTCGCCCAGTCCGCGGAAGGTGTAGGGGGAGGTGCGGGGCTTGTAGCAGCCTGCGCGCAGGACGCGAATGCCCAGACTGACAAGCATTTGGCAGGACTGTTCTATCTGCTCGCGGCTCTCCACGGCACAGGGTCCGGCAATCATCAGTTGGTTGCGTTGGTCGCCCCCGATGTAGGTGTCGCCGATGTCAATGCGGTATGTGTCAGAGTGATAGGTGCGCGATGAGAGTTGCATATCCGTAGGCATCGCCCACCACGCTGTGGCAATGCCCTCCAAGGCGGGTGGCAAGGTCTGCATGGCGCAGTTGGTGAGCAGCACATGCGCGTCGGGGCGGCGCAGATAGAGGGCTTCTATCGAGTTCGCGAGTTCGCGGGCACGCTGTTCGCTGAGGGTGACGGGCAAGTGGATAATCATGGATTAGCAGAAATCAATGATATGGTGAATGGAGATGATGCCGATGATTTCGGTGCTCTCGGGCGTTTGGGTGACCGCCAGTGTGGTGATGTTGAACTTGTCCATCATGGCGAGTGCGTCGGTGAGCAGGGCATCCTGGCAGATGTGCTTGTAGGAGGGCGTCATGATGTCGGCAGCGGTGATGTGCAGGTCGTCGTACTTCTGTATGGCGCGTCGGAGGTCGCCATCGGTGATGATGCCTACACAATGCCCCTCGTTGTGAGGGAGGTGGTCATAGACCATAGTCATGCCGAGGTGCTTGTCGCTCATCTCGCAGACGAGTTCGCGGAAGGGCGTGGTGAGTGCTACGCGGGGTACGCGGGTGCTCATGCAGTTCTTGACGCGCCCGAGCAGTTTGCGTCCGAGGGCTCCGCCCGGGTGATAGACGGCGAAGTTCTCCGCGCGGAAGTGGCGTTGCTCCATGAGGCAGACCATGAGTGCGTCGCCCATAAGGAGGGTGGCGGTGGTGGATGTGGTGGGGGCAAGCCCGAGGGGGCATGCCTCGTGGTCCACGTGGACGGAGAGGGCATAGTCGGCACGCGCGGCGAGCGGCGACTGCAGGTTGCCCGTGATGGCAACGATACGGCAACCGATGCGGTGGATGGGGTCGATGATATTGAGAATCTCGTTGGTCTCACCGCTGTTGCTGACGAGTACCGCCACATCGTCGGCGGCAATCATACCGAGGTCGCCGTGCATGGCTTCGGCAGCATTGACGAAGATAGACGGGGTGCCCGTGGAGGCAAAAGACGCAGCCATCTTATGCCCGATGATGCCCGTCTTGCCGATGCCCATAACCACTATCTTGCCCTTGCAGGCGTAGAGGACACGGACCACCTCATCGAAAGTATGGTCAATAGAGGAGGCAAGGCGTTGGAGTTCGCCTATCTCCTCGGTGAATATCTGCTTGGCTCTGTCTGAATAGTTCATAGGTTGGTGGATTGTTCGAGTTTCCGGCGCAGGTTGTCCTCTGCCAATGCCTGCACGAGAATGGGACGTATGTCATTGAGACACACTTGGTTAGCCGCATCGGATATGGCGTGGTCGGGGTCGGGGTGCACCTCGAGGAAGATGCCGTCCACGCCCACCGCGAGTGCGGCACGCATGAGGTAGGGCACCATAGCACGGTTGCCGCCCGTAACGCCCTGTTGGCTACTGGGTTGCTGCACCGAATGGGTGGCATCGAAGATGACGGGGTACCCGTATTGACGCATGATGACCAGCGAGGTCATGTCCACCACCAAGTTACCATAGCCGAAAGATGACCCGCGCTCGGTGAGCCAAATCTGCGGTTGGGCTGCACCGGCAGGGGCTGCTTCTTCTATCTTGGCGATGGCACCGCGCATATCCCATGGTGCCATGAACTGCCCTTTCTTGACATTGACCACCTTGCCCGTGCGTGCGGCAGCCTGCAAAAGGTCGGTTTGCCGCGAGAGGAAAGCGGGTATCTGCAGCACGTCCGCCACTTCGGCAACGGGTGCGCATTGCCACGACTCGTGTACGTCGGTGAGGATGGGCAGGTGGTAGGTGGTCTTGACCTCTTGCAAGATTTGCAAGCCTTGCTCCATACCCACGCCGCGTGCCGATAGGCTTGTGCGGTTGGCCTTGTCGAACGACGACTTGAAATAGAGGGTGATACCCAACTCACGGCATACCCGGCAGAGCGTGTCGGCGGTGTGCATCACCATGTCGCGGCTCTCAATGGCGCAAGGACCTGCAATGAGGAACATGGCTTATTGGTTGTTGGTGAATACTTTAACCCAATCTATCTCCAAGTCTCCCGCGCCGCCCATCTTGCCTTTTGGGATAAAAGAACGCATCGTGATGTGCAGCGGTTCGTTGGGGAGGGTGTTTTTGGTGCGGGCTACCTCCATATTGTTGACGTACCACACCAGTTCGTTCTTGTTCCATACCAAGGTGTAAACCAAGAAGATACGGTGCAATTTGCCCTTGAATACCGATGCCACGGGTTTTGACGCTTTGGTGGTGAGGCAGATGCTATGGTTCAGGCGTCCATGGCAACGCGCTTTGACCTGTATCACGCCACCGGTGATACCCATGGCATCAGCGTTCTGCAGCACATCGCTTGTGTACCGGAAATCGTGCATCACCATGCCGCGTTTGGCATCCCAAGCGGGTGCGGTGACAGCCTCCTTGCGCGTGCGTATATATAAGGTGTTGTTCTCGGTCTCGACGTTCTTGCCGCGGTTGTATGCCTGCAACTCGCTCACAAACGAGTGGTGCGGTTGGAAGTCCTTGCTCGGATAGGCAAAGCCTGCGCGCCACTGACTGTCGGCGAGATTGTGCCACTTGAAATCGTCGGTAAACACCTGCTTGTACTGCTCCAACTCGGCAATGCGCTTCGGGTCTTTGCTGAGGAAGAACTGTATCTCCGGATTCTTGACGAGTTCGGCATAGCGGGTGTCCTGCTTGCACTCTGGCGTGTCGTACCACCGACGCGGGTTGCGCCAGAAAGCGTCTGTCTGCTTGAACTCGGCACTCTCCACCTCGGCTTGCAACTTGAGGTACTCCTGCACGGTGGCGTTTTGGCTCAGTTGCTCCGCCTTCTCGGCATCTTGGTTCTTCAGGTAGCGTTTCACCTCTGCGCGCTTCGCCAAGGCTTTGAGTTGCTTATGCTTTTGGCACTCGGGCGTGGCGGCATACTTGGTATGGAGGAGTTTATCCTTGTTGGCACGGAATGCATCGGTAAGCACCACCTTGCCCAAGGCGATGTACTCTGCCAATTCTTGGCTCTTTTCGACAGCGCGGTAGCGTGCAATAGTGGTCTCTTGCTCAGCAAGGAGTGCCTCAAATCGTGCCGTACTCATCAAACGGCGGCTGAGTAAACTGAGATACAGGTTCATATAGTAGTAGATTTATTGTTGTTTCGTCGTGGTTTCTTGAATTTGATATTCGTGAGTGCGTCTATCAGTTGCTCCATGGTGTCCACAAACACGGGCGCGTACTGCACCTCGGGGGGCAGGAAGCCCAACTCGTGCATATAAGCGTCCTGCCGTTTGATGCAGTCGTAGTAGCCCTTGTAGTTGAGGACAAAAGTGGGCTTGCGGTGCTCGTCCACCGTGCCCGAGGCGATGGCATCCATCATCTCGTCGAGGGTGCCATACGTGCCGGGGAGGCAGACAATGCAGTCCGACAACTCTTTCATCTTGTCCTTGCGGTTGTTCATTGTCTCGACGAAGTATAGTTCGTCGCAGTTGTCGGCTTGCCTGTGGGCTTCCACAATACGACGCGGGATAACTCCCAGTACCTTGGCACCGTGCGCCTTGGCGGCATCGCTGACGCGCGTCATAATACCTCCCGTGGCTCCGCCATAGACCAACGTATGCCCCGCCTCGGCAATCCACTTGCCGAGGGTGTCACCCAAAGCCAGGTAGTCCTCGGGTATCTTGTCCTTTGCACTACAATAGACGGCGATATTCATTAGGCGTCAATCTTTGCGTAGGTGGCGTTCTCCTCAATGAACTCGCGGCGCGGAGCCACGTCATCGCCCATCAGCATTGCGATGGTGTGGTCGGCTTCCGCCGCATTCTCGATGGTCACTTTCTTCAGCAGACGGCGTGCAGGGTCCATAGTGGTCTCCCACAACTGCTCGTCGGACATTTCACCAAGACCTTTGTATCGCTGGGTCTTAATCAGTTTCTCGTCGCCGCCACCGTATTTCATAATGAAGTCATGGCGTTGCTGGTCGTTCCAGCAATACTCCTTGTAGTTGCCTTTCGAACACATATACAGCGGTGCCATGGCGATATAGAGATGCCCCTGCTCAATCACCTCTTTCATGTGGCGGAAGAACAGCGTCATAATCAGCGTGGCGATATGCGCACCGTCGACATCGGCATCCGCCATGATGATTACTTTGTGGTAGCGTATCTTGCTCAGGTTCAACGCTTTCGGGTCGTCTTCCGTACCGAAGGTAATGCCGAGTGCAGTGAAGATATTGCGCACCTCCTCGCTCTCGAACACCTTATGCTCCATGGCTTTCTCCACATTCAGAATTTTACCGCGCAAGGGCAGAATAGCCTGGTGCTTGCGGTCGCGACCTGTCTTTGCCGTACCGCCTGCGGAGTCTCCCTCGACGAGGAACAACTCACATTCGGCAGGGTCTTTGCTCTCGCAGTCAGCCAACTTGCCCGGAAGTCCGCCTCCGCTGAGGGGCGACTTGCGCAGCACGCTCTGACGTGCGTTGCGGGCAGCGATACGCGCCTGTGCAGCCAGAATCACCTTCTCCACAATCTTCTTGGCATCATCGGGGTGTTCCTCCAGATAGTTCGAGAGTGCCTCGCTCACAGCGGCAGACACCATACCTGCCACCTCCGAGTTGCCCAACTTGGTCTTGGTCTGTCCCTCGAACTGCGGTTCTGCCACCTTCACGGAGATAACCGCCGTCAAGCCCTCGCGGAAGTCGTTTGGGTCGATGGTCGAGTTGCCGTCCTTGTCCTTCAGTTTGGCTTTCTCTAACAGTTTGCTGTCCTCGGCGTACTTCTTCATCACACGCGTGAGCGCGGCGCGGAAACCTGCCACGTGGGTACCGCCCTCTATGGTGTTGATATTGTTCACATACGAGTGCACGTTCTCGTTGAAGTCGGTATTGTAAATCATCGCCACCTCCACAGGCGTGCCATACTTCTCGGTATTGAGGTGAATCACCTCGGATATAAGCGGCGTGCGGGTGCTGTCGATATAGCGCACGAACTCGCTCAAGCCTTTCTCCGAATAGAACACCTCGCCCTTGTAGCGTTTGCCGTCAGCGGCTACCACGCCTGCCAAGTCAGCAGGCACTTCGCCTTCCGACAACGGCTTGGGCTCTGCGGTGATGGGGTGACGCTTGTCCGTCAGGGTTATCTTCACGCCTGCGTTCAGGTATGCCAACTCGCGCATACGGTTGGCGAGAATATCGTATTGGTAAACGGTCTCGGTAAAGATACTGCCGTCAGGCCAGAACTGCACGAATGTGCCTGTGCCGCGCTCTTCCACTCTATAGGAACCTATCTCATGCACTTCGCAGGTAGGCTTGCCCTTGGCGTACTCCTGCATATAAATCTTGCCGTCGCGATACACCTCCACGTGCATCTTGGTGGAGAGGGCGTTCACGCAACTCACACCCACGCCGTGCAGACCGCCCGACACCTTGTAACTGTCCTTGTTGAACTTGCCGCCGGCGTGCAACACGGTCATCACCACCTCCAATGCGCTCTTGTGCTCCTTGGGGTGCATATCCACAGGAATACCACGACCGTTGTCCTGCACCGAAATGGAGTTGTCCTCGTTGATAGTCACTTCTATGTGGTTGCAGAAGCCTGCCAACGCCTCGTCAATCGAGTTGTCCACCACCTCATATACCAGATGGTGCAGACCTTTCTGCGAGATGTCGCCGATATACATCGCAGGGCGTTTGCGCACTGCCTCCAATCCCTCCAGCACTTGAATGCTCGAGCCGTCATACTTCTCTTGTTGTTCCAATTCTTCCATTATATCTTCACTATGTGATTTTACTATTTGTTATATGTCGCAGGATATTCGTTTCCGGCGAACACCAAAAGCCCGCAAAAGTACAACTTTTTTATGAATTATGCAATACCCCTCCATGTTTTTATGGTCATCTCGTCGGAAAACGCACAAAAACGCCCTCTATGCGTGTTTCCTGTTTTTATTACCGTGTTCGCCTGCGTACAAATAGGCTTCATTCAAAACAGTGGTTTCTACGAGTGGATAGCGAGAGGATAGCGGGTGGATAGCCTGTTGTTTTTGGATGCTTCTTGCTGTGCTTGGCTGAAAAACATTGTGTGTTGCATTCTGTGAATTGATGATTGGTGACATGGCTGATTATACGTCGGTTGCGCTAATTTTGGATTTGTAATTTTGTGGTTAATGGGTGTAATACGGTGTAGCCGTCCGCTCCATAGAACCTCGATAATGCCAATTCGTGGCAATTTACGAACTGTGGTGCTCTATAGTGCTTTTATGGTTAATCTGTGGCAATACACCGCAGGTGTCCGTTAAATGGTTTTATATAACGGACGGCTACGCCGTATTATCACGGATTATCCGTAAAGTCTGTTTATGGTTTTGGTCTTTATTTTGTGGGAGCATGGTGTGTTTGTCTTTTCGTTCAGTCAAATGGCAACCATTCAGCAAGGGATAAGCAAGGGATGCGCAAGGGATAGGTAAGGGGGAAGCGTAAGGCGGGTGCGCAAAGCGCACAGAGTGCCTGCGGGGTCCCCGTAAGTCCGCGGACGTAGCGGGGTGTTCCCCTCGTCCGCGGTCGGTTTGGCACAAACCGTATGACTTTGCTACGTACTTGGGAGATGTGAAGCGTAAGGCAGGTGTGCGCAGCACACTGAGTGCCGTAGCGAGGCGAAGTCCTGCGGGCTGAGCAGAACTCCTTATCGGCTCGCGTCGTTGTCGGCTTTGCCGAACTGCATAATGCAATTTGTGCGCTTTCTCTGTAAAGTTGCACATAATTTTGCATATCTGCAAAAAGTGTTGTATCTTTGCAGTCGCAATTCGCATATTGTGAATGTGTGTGTAAAGCAACTGAGTAAACGAATGTTAAATAACAGACTCCATACCATTCTGCCGGCAGAGGCTTCTATCTGTGGTGCCTTGTTGCCGCGCGATGTATGTCGCGGGGGTGAAGAAGTGCCGTCTCTCTTCTCTCTTCTACTCTACACACACACACACATACACACACAAGCGCGGCGGGCATAGCGCGTATTTTAGCAGGTACAGACGCATCTATTCGCAAGGGGTGCGTATGCTCATAAGTTCATGTTTCTCCACTCGGTAGAGGGAAAATATGAGCCTTTTCTTTATATATGGTCTTTGACAAATATCGGTGGAGAGCGACGCTGTGCTTGGGAGACGACGCGGCTCGCGTCGTCAAAGAATAGAACTCCTTATCGGCTCGCGTCGTCAAAAGACCCCTCCTTTGAAGGAGGGGTTGGGGAGGTCTTTTGGGGAGGTCGGTTATGAACTATTCGCAAATACTCATCAAGCAACATGCTACGCAAGGCATTCTGCTCCTGCGTGAGGGGCTGTTCTACCGAGGCTATGAGCAGTCGGCATACATACTGCATCGTCTGTTCGGCTTTCAACCTACCAAGAAGTTTGTCAAGCGGATAGGGCAGGAGGTGGTGAGTGTGGGCTTTCCTGCGCAGAGCCTGAGCAAGTACTTCCCTGATGTACAACCTACAGGCAACGAGATAGTGTGCAAGGTGGCGGATATGACCTGCACCGAGCAGGATTTTGCCGCATGGAAGAGTGCCTTGCCTCTGCGTGAGAGCAAACCGGCAATGCATAGCGGCGACAGGCATGACCATGGTGCCACGCAGCAAGCGGACGGCAACGATATACAACGGCTGCTGGATAAGATACGTACCTTCCCCTTGGAGCGTAGCACGCCCATCGAGTGTATGAACTTTGTGGCGGAGATAAAGAGAAACCTCCCCACCCCCTCCAGAGGAGGGGCTATGGGAGACGACGCGGCTCGCGTCGTCAAAGAATAATAGGGGATATGTAGTTAGAAAACATCAATATACGGTGCCAAGTACTTATGATAATTTGCCTGTATTCAAAGCGGTATATGATTTGCTGCTGACCACGTTGGACGTATGCAAACGTCTGACGAAGGACTACCGTTACTCATTGGGCGAGGATATGAAGAAGCGATTGTTCCGCATAGAGGTGCTGGTCTATCGCACCAACAAAGAGGCGGACCGCGCCAAGAAAGCGGAGTATATCACAGAGGCGTTGGAGTTGTTGGTCGAGGTGCGGCTCTACTATCGTATCCTGCACGACAGCAAGCAACTGTCCACCAACCGCTATGCTCAGATAGCCTTTGACATGGAGACCGTGGACAAACACCTTGAGCAGTGGAGGAAGTATCAGAAATTATGAATTATGAATGAAGAATTGTATGATATGGATGCCATCTGGCGCAATGGGGACGACGCAATGCCTGGGAGACGACGCGGCTCGCGTCGTCATGCGCCGCAGGCGCATTTGCTCATACTTGATGCCTTTCGGCTGTCGCCGAATGACGACGCGAGCCGTGCCGTCTCCCGGGCACAGCGCCGTCCACCACATATAGATAATATATAACTAACAATATAAAACCAATGAAAAAAGTAATCTTCTTTCTGTGTCTGCTGTGCAGTGTGCCGCTCATGGCAGAGTATTTGACCATTCACCCTTTGACAGGTACTGCCCGTCAGAACGCCCTTGCCACTGTGGGCAAGATGGTGTATCATGGCGATTCGCTCTATGTCTTCGACCGTGCAGGGTATAGCGTGTACCAAGAGGCACTTGCCAAAATCCGGCGTGTGGACTACAGCACCAACCAACTGCCGACAGACATCGCCCCTGCGGAAAACACGGCAACCACAGTGGTGGCGTACCCCAATCCTACACAGGGACAACTGACGGTGCAGCACGCAGAGGGCGACCTCGTCCGCATCTATGGCACAGAAGGCAAACTCCTGCTGACCGCCCCGCTATATGAGGGGGCTGCAACGTTGGATGTCTCCCACTTATCCGCAGGCACTTACTTGCTATTGGTGCAAAACGGTGTGTTTCAATTCATAAAACAATAAACAAACAAGAATAATGAAGGCGGTGCTCTGGGGGACGACGCGGCTCGCGTCGTTATGCGCTGCAGGCGCATTTGCTCATACTTGATGCCTTTCGGCTGTCGCCGAATGACGACGCGAGCCGCGTCGTCCCCCAAGGCACAGCATAGTCAATAGGCAATAAATGTAAAACAATTATTACTGTCCGGTAAAACTCAGATTTGCATGCAAAAAAAAATCGGTCGGTTCTTTTGCAGGAACCGACCGTTC
>CAKVBV010000066.1 GCA_934725535.1 uncultured Bacteroidales bacterium
GATATACACTGTGCGGACACAGTCGGTACCGAGTTCGCGGTTCTTGGTTACATTGAAGTACTGATGCACACCGTCGGCAGCCGAAGCCATCGACTCGAGGAACTCATCCTGTTTGGCTTTTGTCCAGAACTGCCCCTCGGGTTTTTCCAATTCGCCGGCGGTATGGATATACACTTTGCCGTTACTCGAGGCGAAGCCGATACTCTGGTTCTTCAGCACGCCGCCGAAGCCGCCTGCGGTATGCCCTTTGAAATGGGCGAGGTTAATAAGGAAATCATAGTTCCGGATATGCGAACCGACAAGGTCGTATTTGATGTGTGCGGTGTCGCGAACAGGGATTTTTATCTCACCGTCGGCATCCAGAATATCGCACGGGGCGATGGCTGCCCAGCCGTGGTCAACCAGCACCTGTTTGTGGGTCTCGGTTTGGAAACGCGGTCCCTGGTATGCCACGTTGCACTCCACAATCGTGCCTTGCACCCTGTCCACCAACGGCTTGACCAACTGCGGGTTGAGGTAGTTATGCCCGCCCGGTTCGCCCGTGGACACTTTCACAGCCACTTTGCCTTGTGGCTCCACACCGAGGGCTTGGAAGATGCGCACAAGCGACTCCTGCGAAATCTCCTGCGTCATGTACACTACCGCCGTGTCCTGCACAGGTGCAAAGGTCTGTGTCTGTGTCCGGTTGCTGTGGCACGCGCTCATCGTCGCCGCCGCCAAAAGGAAAAGAAATACTCGTTTCATACAAAATAAGAATTATATAATGAGGTTGTTATATTACTTTCAGAAGTGTACGTCAATACCTCCGACAGCGGTGGCAAGGGGCATGGGATAGCCGGCATTGATTTCGTAGCGTTGGGCAAGGAGGTTCTCGCCACGCACCCAAAGGCTCACGTATTTGCAGACCTGCACCTGCCCGCGGAGGTTCCAAAGCACGAAATTCTGTTTCTGCACGGGCGAGGTGGAAGTGTACAAGCCATTGATATACTGCACACCAGTGGAGACAGACCAACGCTTGTCGCGATAGAGCACACCTACATAGAGTTTGTGTTCGGGAGCGGCGACAACAGGCACTTTCATATAAAGGTAACTGTAGTTGGCATCCACCGACCACGTCCCGTTGATACGCCACGCCACCTGCGCCTCGGCACCCGCATTGTCTATCTTGCCCGAGTTCTGATTGAGCATACCCGCACCATCGGGATTGGGCAATGTGAGAATGATGTTCTTGCCATCGATATAAAACACATTGAGGGAGTAGGTCAGACGCCCGTCAAGCAGCCGCTCGGAAAGCGAAAGTTCGTAACTCCACAGACTCTCGGGGCGCAGGTCGGGGTTCTGCGGCGGGAAGAGATACATCTCTTTGAGTGTCGGGTTGCGATAGCCCTTGTTGGCAGAGAGTTTGAGTTCGATAGAGTATGGCAGATGTACCGCCACGCCTGCCTGCGGCACCCATGCCAATCCGGTAAGCGTATGATAATCCACACGCACACCCGCATTGAGCGTTACCCAAGACGTGATATGCTGACGGAAATCGAGATAACCAGCCACCTCATGTACGGTGCGGTTGATGAGCGTGTCGGCTTGTCCGTTGCGGTCGCCCTCGACAAACACATTGCGGGCACGACCACCGAAAGCGAAATAATCCAGTCCGACCGTCAAGCGATTGCCGCGGAACATCCGGACACTCTGATAGGCAGAAACGCCCGCCATATAATCGTGCGAATCAAAGCGATAGGCTTTCGGTGCAGCCCCCTCGGCATAACCGTCGTTGATGTAGTGGTGCCCGAAATTATAGAAACCGCTGATACTGCCCGATGTACGGTTGTAGGTATTGCTCACCGAGAGGGAAGTCATACCGCGCGTGATATGCTGGTCGGCGTCCTCCAACGGCTGCGATACCGTTCCCAGTTGCGAGGCATTGAAATGCGTAACATTGACATCGGCGTTGATATTCCACTGCGGGGAGATGTCGTAACCGAGTTTGGCATAACCGCCATACTGCTCAAACTGCATATTCTCGCGATGCCCGTCCGTACGGTTGTATGAAGCACTGACCACAGATGTAACCCCCTTCATATACAGGCGGTTATTCACTTCCGTCTCCAGTGTATTGTAGGCACCGTAGCCGGCATGTATCTGCGTCTGCACCCCTTCTTGCGGTTGGCGGGTAACGATGTTGATGACACCGCCCATAGCATTGGATCCATACAATACAGAGGCAGGTCCGCGCAGCACTTCCACCCGTTCCGCCATCAGCGATTGGTAGGAGTCGGCAATGGGATGCCCCATCAAGCCCATATACTGCGGGTGCCCGTCAATAAGCACCATCATCTGCCCTGTGCTGCCGCTCAGTCCACGCAACGAGACAGCCCCCGATGCACCGCCCGACACACCATAACCCATCACGCCACGTGCCGTAGCGAATAGTCCGGGAACCTGCTCGGTAAGGATGGGCAAAAGTGATGGTTGAATAGTTTGCTCTATATCGGTGCGGTTGATAACAGAGACGGTTTGCGAAAGATGGCGCACATCGGTTCGGCTGCGCACGCCGGTAACCACCACTTCGGGGATAGAATCGGAGAGCGAGGTGGTAGGCATATCTGCGGCACACAAGGTAATAATTGTGCTGAGTGAAAGAAGAATGGACGTTACTATTCTAATTCGCATACGTAATAACTCGGGGGAATGTGGGATGGTGTTTATTGTAGTATAGCAACCACGTCTTCCACCATCTGTCCGACGGTCAGGCGGTTGGCTTGCAGCAGGTCGGTGACGTGGTATCGGTCTTCGAATTGCTTGCGCTCGCCGCGAACCAACACGCGCATATCGCTGTCGCCGTAGTAGCGGGCAATCTTCTCGCCCCAACCGCCGTCTATCTGTCCGTCCTCGAGGGTGATGACCACCTTGTGGTCGGCTTTCAGGCTTTCGAGTATCTCTGTATCCAAAGCGGTGATGATACGCGGGTTGATAAGCGTGGCATCAATGCCCTCTTTGGCAAGTGCCTTGCGCAGTTCCTCGCCGAGATGGAAGTACTCGCCCAATCCGAGTATCGCCACTTGGCTGCCCTTGTGCGCCACCTCGTATGCAGGCTTCGCCCAGTTAATCCCATTGTGTATTGTGCATTGTGCATTGTGCATTGTCAGAGGTACGCGGATAGCCACGGGGTGTTCGCGGTAGGCGATTGCCCAGTCCATCATGGCGAGGTACTCCTCTTTGCAGGTCGGCGCCAGGTAGATGAGGTTCGGGATATTCATCAGCAGCGGAATGTCGTAGAAACAGGTGTGCGTCACGTCGTTCATGCTCTCGATACCGCCCCAGAAGACGAGCATCAGTGCAGGGTTGTCGTTGATACACAGGTCTTGCTGCAACTGGTCGTAGGTGCGCTGGATAAACGTGCTATACACGCCCCACACGGGTTTCGCACCGCGTTTGGCAGCCCCCGAAGCCAGTGCCACCGCCGTTTCTTCGGCGATACCCACATCGACAAACTGTTTGCCTGCACGTTCACGGCGCGGCTTCGTAAACCCGAACACCGTCGGTGTACCCGATGTGATGGCAAACAACTCGGGGTGCGACGGCATCAACTCAAGCAGATGTTCCGCCGTCAGCGTGGCATAGTCTTCGCCTGCGGGAGCAGCATACTTCGGCTTGCCGGTCTTGAGGTCGAATGGCATACCCCAGTGCCAACTCTCTTTGTCCTGTTCGGCAAACGGCAGACCTTTGCCCTTCAACGTGTTGATATGCACTACGATAGGGTGGTCTATGTCTTTCACCTGTTGGAATGCCTTGATGAGTGCGTCCACGTCGTTGCCTTCGTCTACATAGAGGTAGTCCAGCCCCATAGCGCGGAAGAGGTTGCATGGTGCCTCGCCCTTCGTCTCGCGCAGCAACTGCAGGTTCTTGTACAACCCGCCGTGGTTCTCGGCAATCGACATCTGGTTGTCGTTGACGATGATGATAAAGTTCGTGCCGAGTTCCGACCCTGCTACGTCCAATCCCTCCAATGCCTCGCCGCCGCTCAACGAACCGTCGCCGATGATGGCAATCACATTCTCCTTGCCGCCCTGCAAATCGCGGGCTTTCACCAGTCCGCAAGCCAGACTGACGCTGGTCGAGGTGTGTCCTATCACGAAGTGGTCGTGTGCGCTTTCCGAGGGCTCGCTGTAGCCCGACACGTCGTCGTAGTGCCGTGCGTCCATAAACGCCTCTTTGCGCCCCGTGAGTATCTTGTGCGGGTAACTCTGGTGCGACACGTCGAAGACAATCTTGTCTTCGGGCGAGTTGAATACGTAGTGCAGCGCCACCGTCGCCTCTACCATACCGAGGTTCGGACCGATATGTCCGCCGTGTTCGCTCACTTTCTGCAGCAGGTAGTGCCGCGTCTCGTCTGCCAGTATGTGCAACTCCTTACTGTTGAGTTGCTTGATGTCCTTCGGACCGTTAATCTTTTCGAGTATCATAGTTGTAGTTATAAATGATGGTTTACAATGCGTTATATTGCTCGTCTGTAACGGGTTCCAGCCACTCGTTGCCTGTCTTCGTGTCGCCCTGCAAGGGTTCGGCAGCCACGTGCGTTACCACATGCTGGAACCAACTGTCGCGGGTGGCGCCATGCCAGTGCTTCACGCCCACGGGAATATCCACTACGTCCCCTGCCTTCAATCGGCGGGCAGGCTTGCCCCACTCCTGATACCAACCCTCACCTGCTACGCAAATCAGTATCTGACGTGCGTCATGGTGGATATGCCAGTTGTTGCGGCACGCGGGTTCAAATGTCACATTGCTGATAGCCTGCTCGCCGCCCACCAACGGCGCGAGGTACGACTGCCCGATAAAATACTGTGCGTAGGCATCATTCGTGTTACCTACCTCAAAAGTCAGGCGGCTCTTGGAACTCAACCGCTTTGCCAATGCCGTAGCGGCCTCCACGGTCTCTTCGGGTACCCCTGCCGTCTGCGCAATACGGCTGTGCGATTGGTGTTGCGGTTCGGTGCCTTGCATAGCGGCTAATGCGCTGACAGTCACCAACTCACGCTCCTGCCATATCAGCACATCGCGGGCGAAGATGTCACCAAACAGGTGTGCTTTCAGATAATAATCCTCCGCAGGGCAAAAGGCATAATTGAACGCCCCGCAGAGTTGTGTCTGCACTGCCGTACCTTGTTTCAGGGCATCATAGTCAGCGGGTAGGGGCGAAGCCTCGGCACCTGTCTCGGTGGCAATACCCGCCTGCTCACGCTCCGCAAGCACGGTTTGCAGCACGCCCAACGCATTCAGCGAGCGCGGGAAACCCGTGTAGGCATAGAGGTGGGAGAACACTTCTTTTACTTGGTTAACGGTCAAACCGTTTGTCAACGCCTGCTCAATGGCGGGCTTCAGGTTCGCGATGTCGCCCGTGGCTTCATACGCCGCGAGTGCCACAAAAGACTCCTGTCGGGGAGTTAATACATTGGTATTCATAGTCTGTTGAGCCATTATGTGTTGCCCGCACAGCAGCACGGACAACAGCACGATTATTGTTTTCCTCATAATGCTTGTTGTTTTGGTGCTGCAAAAGTACTACAAAAACCGCAACCCGCCAAGACACCCTAATATAAATAGGGAATATGGGTACGCCTTTCCGTAATCGGGGTATGATACCGGCTATTCTGCATGCTCAATCGTCTTTATCACCCTCGCGGGGTTGCCCACAGCCACCGAATAGGGCGGTATATCCCTTGTCACCACGGCACCTGCCCCGATGACGCTGCCTTTGCCTATCGTAACGCCCGGCAGCAGAATGGCACCCCCGCCAATCCATACCTCGTCCTCAATGCGAATAGGACGTGCGTAGGTCTGGCACCAATAGTCGGGGTTCGGGTTGGTGCTGTGGTTGCGCACCGACGGGTCTGTCGAATGGGTGGCGGTGTACATCTTCACGTCCGAGGCAATCAGCACACGGTCGCCGATGTCTATCCGGTTGTTGTCCACAAAGGTGCAGTTCATATTGATGATGACATGGTTGCCGACGTGGATATTCTTCCCGTACTCGCAATGGAAATCAATATCCACATGCACATGCTCACCCACGCTCCCGAACAACGCTTTCAGTATTGCCGGTTTGGACTCGGTGTCAGCATAGTCGCAACTGTTCAGTTGCCTAATCAGCCGTTTGGCACGCAGCGCGAGTCCTATGGTCGAGTCATCCGCCGTGAACATCTCGCCTGCCATACATTTCTCCAATTCGCTTCTCATATCCATATTAAATCTATTCTTATATATTAAATCTAAAAAACACAGCGAAGATACTACAAAAAACGCACCCCTGCAAGTATCTTTCACTTTTCTAATCTCTACCCCCTAATCTCTACCCTCTATCCTCTACCCCCCTAATCTCTAATCTCTATCCTCTACCCCCCTAATCTCTAATCTCTACCCTCTACCCTCTACCCTCTACCATCCCCCTCTCCTGTCTGTATTGTTTCTTAGCAGGGCGATACTATCGCCCGCCTCTTTTCCGTTATCTGGATATCCTTCCTTTGGAGGTAGGGTGGGGACTCTCTGCAGGTCAATAGTACTGCCCGTCCTAACCCCTAATCCCTAACCTCTAATCCCTAACCTCTAATCCCTAATCTCTAATCCCTAATCTCTACCCCCTAATCTCTACTCTCTACTCTCTACTCTCTACCCTCTACCCCCTAATCTCTAATCTCTGTCCTCCCGCCGTCAACTACATAAGATAAGCAGAACATATACGGTAGATACACGGTAGATATACGGTAGATACACGGTACATTGTGCTGACAACATCGTATCCTGACAATACCTTGACAGTACCCGCAAGACACCCCAATCAATCCCCAACCCATCCCCGCTGCCGCTCTTGTCTCTGTGAAAGCAGCAAACAATACTGTCTTTTAGCAGGGTAATACTATTGCCCGCCTTGCCGCATCGCCGGTGCCGGATAACCCGTCATAAATAATCAAACTGCTGACAACTCTTGCATGTTTGCACAAAAACGTGTATCTTTGCAGGCGTAAACAATAAAGTATCAACAAAATAGAAACCAATAAACAGATACATTGCTTATGTAAACCGGTGCCGTAAAGGCGGCACATGACATATTGAACATACAAATCATTCAGCGTATGAACTTATTAGGTTATCTAAAAGATGTGGTCTCTGATGAACCAACTCCACCTTGTACTACAGAGGAAATTGCGAACAAGTTAAAACGAATGAGTTTGCCAACGTCTATTCTTCGAGCCACCCAATATGTAGGAGAAAGCAAAGAGGGAAAAGTACAAAAGAATATATTAAATCAATTACGTGAGAAATATGGGCGCGACAATGTGACAGCAGAGTACAACATTGGCGGGCACTGGGGAATGTGAAGTGATATCGATTTGTTCGATGGAACGGTCGGTATAGAACTAAAGGTTGCAGAACAACTTACAAAAGCCGCAAATGTAGAACGCCTTATAGGTCAAACTGTATATTACACCCGCCGTAAATATACAACGGGTAATCTAATTGTGGTAATAGTAGGGAGACGCAAAGAATATGATGCGGCAATGAAAGAACTGCAAACCATCATTACAGAAATAGGAGCCATATTCATATACAAATCGATAGACCAATTATAATCGTTTTGTAGAATTTTCGAGTACGTGTTCGACGGCGACGAGCACCACCTCACCCCAACCTCGTGTCAAGGCCGTGACATCGGTATGTGTTCTACGAGTGGATAACGAGTGGATAAGCAGCAATTCCGGTGGGGAAAATCACCCCTGAAACGGACTTGATAAACTGCCTTCACGATATGCCATACAGACGCTTCCGTTACTTCTTGCGGAGCCATGTTTGGCTGCGACCCAGTATGCCCGCTTTGTCCAGCGAACCGCGGAGCACCAGATTCCCGTGCTTGTTGAGGTAAATCTTGCCGTAATAGAACTTGCCGTTATTGGGGTCAAGGACGTGTCCGCCTTTGAGTTCCCCGTCGTGCAACTTCATATCGCGGATAATCGTGAGCCCCTCAAAAGGCTTGCGATGGTCTTCGCCCTTGCACTGAGTACAGATGAGTTCCTCAGGGTTGCTGGTTTGATAGAGGATGGTGGTGATGGTGCCGTAGTATAGCCCGTTGTCGGCACGGCTGATAGTAACCACTGCCCACTGCTCGCCGGTGGCATCATCCACCGTAACCCACTCCCCAAGAATAGGTGTTTGCGCAGAAAGACAAGCACAAGAGAGTGCCAAGAAAGATAAAAAAACGAATCTTCTCATCATATCAGTTGTTGTTTGTTTATTGTTACGGCTGCAAAAGTACGAAAAAAAAGTCGGAATTGCCGCAAATTCACCGTATTTATTTGGATATTTGCGAAAAATTTAGTAACTTTGCAGGTTATAATATGTGTATTGGATATGAGGTTAGTGTTTGCATCGAACAACGCACACAAGTTGAAAGAAGTGCGTGAGATATTGGGCTGCTCCATGAGAAAAGAGGAGAATAAGGATATATGCCCTATTGAAGTGCTTGGCTTGAAAGATATTGGTTTTGAGCAGGATATAGAAGAGACGGGTGCCACCTTGGAGGCAAACTCCTCTATAAAGGCGCATGCTGTATGGCAATACGTATGCGGACGCAAAGATATAGATGGCGTGTTTGCCGATGACACGGGCTTGGAGATAGAGGCATTGGGCGGACAACCCGGAGTGCATACTGCCCGCTGGGCGGGAGAGCCTGCCAACGATGCAAACAATAGGCGGAAAGCACTGCGGGAACTGACGGGCATTGCCAACCGCAAAGCACGCTTCCGTACGGTGGTAACGCTGATTATCGATGGGAAAGAACGGCAAGTGGAAGGCGTGGTAAATGGCAATATCGCCGAGCAGGAGAGTGGTGCGGGCGGCTTTGGGTATGACCCGTTGTTCATACCCAAAGGGTATGACGTGCCTTTCGCCTGCCTGACAGAGACGGAGAAGAATAGCATCAGCCACCGCGGTCAGGCGATACGTGCGTTGGAAGAGATACTGCGAACAGGAAAATAGTCAAGAGAAAGCGTATGGACAAACGATTGATAAGAAATACAGCCATAGTGGTCGTGTTATTGGTGGCGTGGGGGTATGCCTATGGGGCGCGTAGCGGATGGGAAACACATTTCGCGTATAACAGTGTGTCGCAGATAGCCGTAACCTATGACGAGACCTATGCTTTGGCTAACGGAGCGATATTCTCGGTGGATAAACTGACGGAACGGCTGACCACCTACAACAGTAGCGACGGGTTGCACGGTACCGAAGTAGCGCAGATTACTTACGACAAAGAGCGCCGGCAGTTGCTTATACTCTATACCGATGGCAAGATGGATATACTCCGTGACGGGCGCATGCACTATATCCCCGACTTGTACAACAAACGCATGATGGCATCCAAACGTTGCAACAATGTGACGATAGTTGATGACAAGGCGTATATGTCGATGGAGTTCGGTATATTGGTGTTTGACTTGGAACGGTACGAGTTCAGAGATGCGTACTACATAGGCAAGAATGCTGCCGAGGTGCAGGTGCAGGATGTGGTGCTGCGCGGAGACAGTATCTATGCCAAAACAAAGGACAAGTACTATTGTGCGGCGTTGAAAGACAAGTTGGTGGACTACCATTACTGGCAAGAATGTAGTTCGGTGAATGTGCCGTTCGACACCGACAAGGGAAAGAACGTAACTGACACCAATGGCGATATATGGCAGGCAGCGGGCACCAATGGGGTGTATAGAAAGACCAAAACGGGCGAGGAAGCACACTACCTGCCTGAGGGACCGCAAGTGAATGTACCCTATTGGATGACCGTGGACAGGGGAAGACTGTATGTGGTGCAGGGCGGTCGTTGGGCTTCGCAATACAGCCGAGCAGGACACCTGATGATATATGAGAACGGACAGTGGACCAACATCACCCAATCGGCTATCCGTGCCAAGACCGGCAAGCCTGCATTGGACTTTATGAATGTGGCGGTGGACCCTAAAGATGCAGACCATTTCTTTGTAACCAGTTACGGTACAGGGTTGTATGAGTTCAGAGGGACGGAAGTGGTAAAGCACTACAAGACGGCAAATAGTATCCTTGCTGCAGCAGCACCGAGTAACCCCGACTATTACACACGTGTAGAGGGGGCTGTTTATGACGCAGAAGGAAGGCTATGGGTAATGGTGTCCGGTGTAACCGACACGCTGTTAGTGGCATTTTTGCCGGATGGACAGACCCAGAGAGGACTGATGGTATATAAGGACGATGGCTCACCATGGTCTATGGTTACAACCGGTGGTATGGTAGCGGATAACTATCGTGACCATTGCAAGTGGCTGTTGACTTGCAGAGCCGGAGCGTATGTGGCAATGGTGGACGATAGCGGCACACCGTTTGACGCAAGCGATGACAAGACCATTCTCCGTTCCGAGTGGTACGACCAAGACAACCAACCGATAGCACCTGAAGCATTGTATAGTATGACACAGGCGGATAACGGGGATATATGGGTGGCGAGCAATATCGGACCCGTTATCATTGACCATAATACGGACTACCTTACCTCGTCCACCTGCCGACGCCTGCGTATTATGATGTCGGACGGAACGTACCTGTTGGAGAGTGAGCAGGTGAATGTTTTTGCCTTTGATAGCAAGAATCGCATTTGGATAGGTACACAAGCGTCAGGAGTGTATGTGATAAATGATGCTGCCACCGAGATAGTGGCACACTACACAAGCGACGACACACCGATGCCAAGCAATACGGTATTGTCGTTGGCTTACGATGATATGCACGACTTGATGTATATTGGCACGGGGGCTGGACTGGTGTCGTGCAAACTGGCTCCTGACACAAGCACGAACCTGATAGATACTTCCGAGGACAATTGGACGTATGGTAGTATGCGGCAATGGCGTGCACACTTCGCCTACTCGAGTATTGATGAGGTGGCTGTGATGGGAGATAAGGTGTTTGCTTTGTCAAGTGGGGCGTTGTTCTCTGTAAACAAACAGAGCGAGGAATTGGAATACTACAACCGGCTGACGGGCTTGAGCAGTTCGGGAATAAGTCATATCGGCTACAATCCCACTACGGGAACGTTGTTGGTAGCGTATGAGAACGGGCATTGGGATATTATCAACAAGCGCGGGGACATAACCAATGTGGCAGACCTGTACTTGAAACCGTTGAGTGGTACAAAGGCTGCCAACGATATGGTGATGATTGGAGACAAGGCTTATCTTGCTATGGCATTTGGTATTGTGGTGCTGGATATGAACAAGCAAGAGGTAACAGATACATACTATATAGGGAATGAAGCGGCAGAGGTGGATGTGAAGTACATTGCCACCGTGGGAGACAGCCTGTACGCTTGCACTACTACCGCACTCTATCGTGCGTATATAGGTGATAACTTGGCAGACTATGTGAATTGGCACCAGTTGTCCCTACCTGCAGGCAAGACGCTGCAAGGCATGAGAGACTTCGACAATACGGTGTGCGTGCTGAGAGATGACAGCCTGCTATATTCGTTGAAAGGCAAACAATGGATAAAGCATTCGTTGAATACATCGCTATATCGACTATGCAAAATAGATGACAGACTGTTCGGACTGCCAAACCAGCAGTCGTATGTGAGGGAGATAGGCAAGGACTACTCTGTGAGCAAGTTTGTGGACTATGGTTTTGTGTGCGATATGGCACGGGACGGAAATACGTATTGGTTAGGAACCCGTACCAATGGCTTGGTGCGTGTAACGGAAAGCACTACACAGGAGTTCCACCCTGATGGTCCGCTGAGTAATATGTCATACCGGTTACAGACCTTTGGCAATAGACTATATGTGCTGCCTGGCGGACGATGGGCTTCGCAGTATAATCGCGAAGGAGTGATAATGTACTACGAGAATGGTAGTTGGACGAATGTATCCAATGCCACTCTTACGGGGATGGCAAACCATCATTTGCGCGACTTTATGAACGTGGCACAAGACCCGAAAGACGCAAACCATTACTTTGTAACCACCTATGGTACGGGTCTGCTGGAGATGCAAGGCACACAAGTGGCAAAGTTATACCTGCCTGCAAATAGTGCGTTGGAGTCGGCTGCACCCTCTACACCGGATTGGTACACCCGTACCGACGGAGCGATATATGACGAACAGGGCAACTTGTGGATGTTGAATGCGGGAGGAGTTACCAATATACAGATATTGTCGGGCAATGGGAATTGGACATCATTTAATCTTATTGCAGAGGGAAAAAAGATTTCCTTGGAAACACCATTTGGAATAATGATAGACAATCATAACCCGCAATGGAAATGGATACCTCTTTCACGGGCAGGCACGGGACTTATTCTGTTGCAGGACGGCGGCACCCCCCTTGATGCCTCCGACGATAAGGTTACGTTCCGAGATGAATGGTATGACCAGCAAGGCAAGCGCGTGGCACCGACTACCATTCACTCTATTGCACAGGACAAGGACAATACCGTATGGGTGGGTACCAACGAAGGGCTTTTCTGTATCCCGTCGTCCATAGACTTTACTACATCGAACAGATGTGAACGTATCGTATTGTCCCGCGATGACGGTTCGGGGTTGGGCGACTACCTGTTAGGCAGCGAGAGAATCAATAGTATTGTGGTGGATGGTGATAACCGCAAATGGATAGGCACAGAGACATCGGGTGTGTATCTGATGTCTGCGGATGGTATGGAGACAGAGGCGCATTTCACTACAGACAACTCCTTGCTGCCAAGTGATAATATCCTGTCTATAGCCATTATGGAATCTACAGGTGAGGTGTTTATTGGCACGGATGCAGGATTAGTTTCGTATATGAGTGATGCGGTACAACCGGCAGAGGATTTCCACAGCCTCTATGCTTATCCGAACCCTGTACACCCGAACTACAAGGGATACATTACTATCAAAGGCTTAATGGAGAATACCGAAGTGCGCATTGTGGACGCAGAAGGCAATTTGGTCAAACTGTTGCAGGGCATTGGCGGTGAAGTAGTGTGGGATGGCACCAACACGGTAGGAAAACGTGTAGCCTCAGGCGTCTATACTGCGATATGCAACACCAAAGACGGCAAAGCACACGGCAATACGAAGATACTGATAATGAACTGATGGATAATAGCATACGTCCGTTTTTCGCAGGAGCCTTATTGGCATTATGTTCCACTGTGATAGTTGCAGTGCTTGGCTATTCCACCGGGCTGTTTTGGGACAATATAC
>CAKVBV010000067.1 GCA_934725535.1 uncultured Bacteroidales bacterium
GTAGAGTGTACAAAAAAATATGTTAGTGAAGCCTTTAGGTAAAAAAGTTGGTTCGCACTTATAGTTCGTTATAAGTTATCATTGTACATACATATTTTACAAGCCAAGTGCAATTGTACGTAGTTCAAATAACCATTGCAATGAAGAACCATTGATTGTATCATGACTTCGATCATATCGTTTCTTTAAACATAGAAAAATATCATCAAAGGCTGAAAAAAAACCATATTGATCTACCATATATACTGCATATATCATATTCTCACCGTATATATCTGTTTCCATTAATTGTCGATATGCTATGGTATCTCCATATTCGATAATTGCATATTGTAAAGAAGACTCATTCCTTGTTGCCCCCCAAATACGCAATATAGAATCATGTTTATGTTTATAGATACTCCAATATGTAGAATCTCGCCAAAAAGGCAATATGTATAGTTCTAAAGAATCAGGGGTTGTTGCAACTTGTGAAGCCATTGATAGGTATTGTTTTCCTAATAATGTGTCTTGGGGTAATATGTGTCCACATAAATACTCCCAACCAAGAAATTTATAATGAAGTATAGGATTATTAACCTTGAAAAAATCTTCAAAAAGTAGGTGAATCATGAGCGATTTAGCGAGAGCATTAGGCTTTTTTTTATGGACTTCATAAAAACTCAATATGTAGTTATATGTGTGTACTCCGTTATATATGTGTGTTGTTTTAGCAGAATGAAGATGCAAATGAGCACAGTCATGCAACCATAGAAGTTCTGCAAGAGAAGGAATATCTTCTGTTTCTAAATAAATCCAATCATATAGCCACAAATCAGAATTAACTCCACCAGTTTCGCGTATAAGATATATTACATCATCGCAAAATGCCGTTCCATCAAATACGAAACAACTATCTGTCAGTTTGCTCTCCGTAGGATATTTCGCTAATGCAATAAGAGATTGCAGAAGCAGAAAACACAATGTGCATACTTTTTTCATTCTAATCCTTCTAAGTGAGTTTTCTCCGGATTCTTGATATTAGGAGCAGAAGTCCCTGCAAAACTACCTATTTCTTTACCATTTCTGAACATTCTCCAAGTACCGACACCATCGGAAACTGTTTTTCCACTAGAATTTTGTTTTGTCTTGTAGGAGCCAATCTCTTTAGAGTTCTCTCCTTTAGTTGAAACGGCTACATTTTCATTTGGGGCGATAACCAAAGTATTTGGTAATAGTTCGGATAGATTTTGGGCTATGCTATTATCCCCTTGTCCTGTTTCGCAAGCATGCAGGACAACCACTGCCTGCGTTCCTTCCTGTGTATGTTTTTTCCATGCATTACTATTAGGAAAAACTTTCTCATTCAAGAAATCTACAACCATAAGAGCATCAGTTGCCAAAGTTTCTTGTCCTGTATCAATATCATATAATTTCATTGATTGGTTTGAACCATGTGCCCATATATGAATGGAAGGAATGTTATCCACATAGTTTTCAGAAGCCCAAAACAGATTATAGTCTTTGCCGTTAGGGTTTAAAAAATTATATTTTTCTTTACCATTTGGGTCAATATATTTTATAGGATTATTTTCTACGTATGCATACGATGATATATGTGGGTACTTGTCAAGTAACGGATCCGGAGACATCCAAATCCCGAGTAGAGACAAATAGTATCTTGCACCGAAATAATCATATCCGGTTTCGGAATCACGCTCCTTGCCTGTGAACTTAAATCGCTCATCGTATTCGAAAGCCTGCTGATTCTCCCATAATTCACCGAATGGCATATAGTGGATATATTGCACCGCTTGTCCCTGACTATTAGTAACCCAATTGGCAGAACCAAGGTGGTCTGAATGATAAAAAAACAATCCGTCCCCACCTGTATCATCCGTTAAATGAAAATCTCCCCAAAATACATACGAAAAGATGTCTGCATCATACAGACAACTGTTTATCTCTCCTATATATGGTCCATATCTATGAATAGGTAAACTATTACCTGCCACATCTATAAAATGTTCGTCATCTTGCATATCCTGATGACTTGGCTCCCACACGTAGGTCATAGTATTCCACAATGATTTTGCGGTATCAAGTAATGCTGTCAAGTCGTCATCACGAACAAATGTATTACCATCTCCCAAATTATCCCCTAACCGTGATGCTATCCGTTGGCTGCCGTTGTAATAATGTTTCGTATATCCCCTACGAGTTACAACCATATATGGATTAACATACATGGTGGCTTCATCGAAATAAGCAGAAGCGTAGATGTAACCTCCATTGTATTGATCCACAACAACAGACCCTGTGAGTTTATATGCCCTGTTACCCTGTGCATCGTAAGCATAATACCCGCAATACTCATTGCCGAAGACTGCTGCCAATTGCCCCGCCTCGTTCCATACATGGCGGCGGAACTGCTCCGTATAGGGGCGACCGATATGCGTCAGTTGTCCGTTCCAATCCCAACGGAACATCATAATATCCTCTTCGGTTGACGAATATGCTATTTGCGGTTGATGTGTATAGAATGTGGCATTATTATAGCCTTGTGTGTAGCCAAAAATAATGTCGGTGCCTGTCTCCGGGCTGTACTTGGTATCAACCACCCCCGAAGGACTATACGCCATAGAATATATATCTATACCACGCTTGTCAAAACACTGTACCATATCACCTTGCGAACCACAGAAGGTATGGAGGGAAGGACATAGCCTAGGTATGCAGAATGCTGTGGCACAAACAGAGAGCCACATTAACAGTATAACTATGAATAAGCCTATATTAGTCCGACATTCCATGCTATATCTCTATGCTAAAGAAAATACAATACACACATTAATTACATACACCTCAAAAATCGGCAAAAGGGCAAATAAATTCATTGTAGGATGTCATAAAATTATTGCTACTTGGTTCGATGACCTGTGTGAAAGTCCCATAAGGGTCGTGGTATCGTTCTCTTAACATTACACGAATACTATCTTGACCATATATCTGCCCCATATAATAGTAATACAATTCAATACATCTACACTTTACATTACATAAAATAAGGTTTTCATTCCTTGTCTTCATCACATCATCAATCACATCCTGTGGAACTACAATTTGCAATGTATCAATTATATTTTGTATGAGAGAATCTCTAAGAGACATTTGGTGATTGCTTTGAGCAATCACGCCCTCAAAATGTTTGCAAAGAACATATTTGTATGTAGGGTTTATCAAAGAGTCGTTAATGGCTTGCAGAGTATGTAGTCCTGAAATATAGTCTTCCTTTAGTGAATATATTGCGGCTTTTTGCATAGATATACCTCATCATTATCTATATTTGAATCAATAATACAGATAGCAGAATCTAATCTTGCATCGTTTTGCTGCCGAGCCTGTTGATTGAGAACTATTTCTATTGGCGAACTATGAAAAGTTTCGTAACGCTCTAAAATACCATCTATCACAACACGTACGGAATCTATCCGACGCATCTGTACTCGTTCTTGAGCAGATTCTCCAGAATAACCACAAGAGGTCAAACATAGCAATAACAATATGATTATGATTATCGGAAGAATGTTCTTGTTTGCAAATTCCATTGTAGTTTGGGATTTATTGAAAATATTACATTTTGATTAGGGGCACCTAACGATAATTTTGCAGCTTGAATATAGTTTCCATTTGTAACAGCAGATGCAGGAATATTAATTCTTGCACTTTTCGGTATAACCCCAGAAGGAGCCATATATTGTCCTTCCGGGGCTGCGAATTTCCCTGAAAAGGTTTGTCCATTTGTATAGACCTTTAGAGCACCATATGTATTTGACAGCAAATCTGAACTACTGGCTTTGGAACTTGTTACACCTGTCGCATTTACCGTTATACCTGTAAAAGTTAATCCTGTTCTATTATTGTCTGATATATTGGCATCATCTATTGCACAGTTTACTGAAATCCCCACAGTAGCCTCCAAGTTCGTAATATTAACACCAAGAATGCCCTTCATAATATCATCTCCACCAATAGTACCCAATGATAATCCCCAATCGGATTGGGTCTCATATTGAGACGATAATCCCATATGGTATAAAATATCATTCGCTTGTGCACCCACATATTGAAGTCCTTTAGGCATATCAGAGTTCTCTGTAATATCATCTCTCCACATATATTTACTTCCATCCTCTTGATATACCCAGTCTCTTCCATCGGGGTCCAATCTATTTATCGGATTCCATTTACAATACGCATAAGATGATATTTCAGGGTACTCATCAAGTAATGGGTCTGGCGATAACCATATACCGAGTAGAGACAAATAGTATCTTGCACCGAAATAGTCATATCCAGTCTCGGTATCCCGCTCTTTGCCGGTAAATTTGAAACGCTCGTCGTATTCGGAAACTTGTTGGCTCTCCCACAATTCACCCAATGGCATATAGTGGAGATATTGCACCACATGCCCTCTGTCACTCGTTATCCATGTGGCAGAACCGAGGTGGTCGGGATGATAATAGAAAACACCGTCATCCGTCATACCGCCATCGTCTGCACGACTACTTCCACTGAAAACACCCCACAATATATCCTCTGCATGAGACCCTCGTATCGAACTGATATACGGACCATAAGACACTATCGGCAAGTTACTTCCATCGGCTTGTATGTACTGGTAATCGCCTTCCATATCTTGATGGTCGGGTTCGATGATAGTCGTTGTATGCAGCCATAGCGAATCAGCTACGGCAAGTTCATCTTCCGCATCTACAGACGGATCTTCCAACTCCCAATAATCCCCTAACCGAGAGGCTATCCGTTGGCTGCCGTTGTAATAATGTTTCGTATATCCCAGCGGAATTACAACCATATACGGATTGACGTACATAGTCGCATCATCAAAATACGCTGTATAGGACGGATAGCCCGCGTTATGCTGGTCTTCCACAACATACCCCGTAATTTTATATGCCCTGTTGCCCTTTGCATCGTAAGCATAATACCCGCAATACTCATTGCCGAAGACTGCTGCCAATTGCCCCGCTTCGTTCCATACGTGACGACGGAACTGCTCCGTATAGGGGCGACCGATATGCGTCAGTTGTCCGTTCCAATCCCAACGGAACATCATAATATCCTCTTCGGTTGACGAATATGCCATTTGAGGCTGATGTGTATGGAATGCAGAATTATTGTAGCCTTGTGCGTAGCCAAAAATAATGTCGGTGCCTGTCTCCGGGCTGTACTTGGTATCAACCACCCCCGAAGGACTATATGCCATAGTGTAATCGTAATCTCCTCTAATAGAGGAATTTCTTTGTGCCGCATCAACAAGGCGATACTGGTCGTCGTATGTGTAAGTAACCATATACTCCCCGCCCATATTGTCATAAGGCGGAGCGTCTTGCTCTATCTGCGTAATGTTTCCTACATTATCATAGTGATAGGAAATATCTTGCAGATAGTCATTGTTTTCATCCCGCAAACTGCGTGCAACAGTCCACCTGCGCACATCGTCGTATGCAATGTCACTTGTCAGACCATTGCCGTATTGGATATATATCGGGGCATCGTACTCGTCATAATCAATACTTTGGATATACGGCGCAGAGGCACTGCCATCCACATAATGGAGCAAGCCGTTGCTATAATGGTAGTTCACTACTTCGCCATCTGGGTAAGTGATTTGCTGCATACGACCGAAGACATCGTAACTGAAATGCGTGGTAAAGCGATAGGCGGTCAGTTCGGTTGGAATAACAATGGTGCGTTCCGAGAGAGACATTGCCCATAGCATCATACTCCATTCGTTCTGTGCCCGTCACATCTTGCACCATAGCAAGCCGCCCCACAGAGTCGTATGTATAATATACATCATTCTGTGGGTACTGCGGGTAGTGGATATGTATAGGACGGGTGTAGTCGTACTCGTAAGTCGTCTGTTCGCCGCGGTTGAGTTGTAGGTTGGTAGCGGAAGCAATCATATTTCCCGCAGCGTCATACGTCCAGCAAGTGATACCTGCATCGGGGTGACTACGCTGTGTGCGGCGACCAAAACCGTCATACGTATGCGTGGTGGTCAGCCCGTCGGGGTCTGTGGACTGCAATAGTTGTCCGAGGGCGTCATATCGGAACGTAGTCGTTGCATCATCGGGGGTAACACTTGTGGTCAGCCATCCTTGCGGGGAGGTACATTGTATCCACGACAAACCGTTTTCATCCGTATGCTCTGCCACCAATCGTTTGTGCCACAAAGCATCATAGCCTATTCCGTATGAGGTAGCGTTCTCGGCTCCGTCTTCCCAATACGTGGCAGTGACGCGATCCTTAACATCATAGTCCGTTTGAGCAATTAGGTCGAGATTATGTGTATGGTAGGTCCGCACGAGGCTGTCTGCCCACACATTCGCATACGTGGTTATGGCACGCCCGAAGCAATCACGGGTAGTACGGTTGCTTACCACATAGCGGGAACCCCGCTTGTCAAACCGCTGCACCATATCACCCCGCGTATCACAAAATGTACGGTGGAATGTCCCGCCTCCTCCATACATAGAGACATCTATATAAGACAGACTGTTCTTTCGCAGAACATAGTTGTATTCTATAGTTCCCAACGGAGAAGACAGAGACACCAAACGTCCTAAGGTATCATATTTGTACTCCATTTTATTCCCTGACGGGTCAGTCACGTAATATGGCAGTTGCAGGAACTTGTCATACCTCATTTGCTGCGTCCTGCCCCACTGGTCTGCGACCCGCACAGGCAGTGTATGGCTGTATGCATCATACTGTACCGTTGTGAATGCCCGCTCTCCCTTGTAGTTGGCAGGGAAAGCAACGCTGTCAGGAAGACCGAACGCATCGTAGTGGTAGTTGGTGGTGTCCGTGCGGGTATTGAGCAGGTCGGTACGCCTTACCTCCACCGGTTGTCCCTTTTGGTAAGCCACTTGTATCTCGCGTGTCGGCGTGCCATTGCTATAGACCACCATCTTAGCGGGAGAAGACACGAGGTTGTATGCCTTGATATTGGTAGAATCATATTCTATCGTGGCGCGCAGGTCGTCGTCTGTCAGAATGGAATCCCCCATATTGACATACTCGCGGACATTGTGATACCGGTCATACTCATACCGTTTGGCGGTGACTATTCTGTCCTCGCCGCCCTCATAGTAGCGTGTATAATGCACCTCTTTGCCTATTCTAATAGAAGCATCGGCACACAGATTGTCGGCGAGGGTAAAGGTGGAATCCACATACCACGTACCTATCTCGTATTCATGGAAGAGGCGGTCTTCCGCATCGGACAACCCCTCGTAAGTCAGTTTCCCGTGCTCCACAAAGTCGGTATTGTTGTAACGGCGTACCACTTTCCGATAGGTGGCGTGCGGAGTGGCTTCGGTATTGATGTCGTGGGTAGTGGTAGCCCCATAGCCCAGGAACTGCCGCTCGCCATAGTCATAATGCGGGTCCGCGTAGTCGAACCGCTGCATCATGGTGTCACATCCGAGAAGGGGGTGCGCATACGGGTCGATATTGCACATCCTGGTCATCAGCCACTGCCTGCCGCGCCGTTCTGCGGTAGGGGCGGACAACTCATAATCAATATGGAACTGCTGTCCCGTCGGATTGGTGACGGTTCGGAGAAGGCGGTTCTTACCCGCCTGGTTGTACCGGATGTGTATGCCGTCTCCTGCCGCCCACACCAAATCAGGCAAACCGTCACCGTTCATATCTATCAGGTCGTGCGTGCCCTGCGTAGTAGCCTTGCCCTTGGGAGAACCGTTGGCACCGATACATATCTTCACGAACCATATAGGAACACCTCCCGTAATACCTATGTGCGTATTCCAATTGAATGTCTTGCTACATTGCATCTGTCCGCCGCTGACAGAGGTCTGCTGCTGAAGTCCCTGTGCCGACATCAGCATTATCAGTACTCCGTCGTCTGTCTGCTTCACCATATCGGGAATACCGTCACCGTTCATATCTATCAAACGGGTACTCAACTTGTTTTCAGACCAGTTCATATCCGCACCAAAAGCGAGACTCATCTGAAATTTGCTGGTTAAGGTAGGCTGCTCCGTGCCCAGAATGTTTTTGGTGATTTCCTTAATATCACCCCAACCGTAATCATTTCCTACTCCCGCACTGCCTCCCCAGCAAGTGCTTTTGTTGAGGTCTATCTCCGACAAATCCGCCAACGTTACGGCAGAGGTGAAATCATAGCCGATATTCAGGCAGGCGGAAATGGTGTTTTGTTTCGTGTCTTTCACCAATTTGTCGGGCAGCCCGTCGCCGTTGATGTCTATGTATGCTATCGTGGCACCGCTTTCCGAGGTGGTTGCATTGCCACTGACACTGCCGCTCACATGGGTAAGGAACTTACCGTCTTTGACATTCACTCCGGGGGCTTTCACCGCATACGCATAGTTGCCCGAGAGAGAACCGCCGTTGGAGACGGTATGATTGTTGTACATCTCTGTCGCCAGACTCTTGTTTTCTCCCAAGCCACCCCACGGGTTGGTGTATTGGATAGATGCGGAACGTACCACATCGGGATAGCCGTCACCGTTCATATCCATAAAATCGGTAGTGACAGTGTAGTCCGATTGCGAATGGGTATAGCCTCCGCCGACATCACCTGCTCCGGGAAGAGAGATACCCGCCCCGATATTCACATTCCACTGTGTGGTCTTGCTGACCTTGCGTACTGCCGTAGCGCGCTGCCCGTCGGGAAAGACGGGGACATCACTGTCAAACTCCACATCGCCGCTATTGCCTGAAGAACGTGCTTTTCTTTGCGTATTCTCGGTTTTCGTTTCCATACGCGCCAACTCCTGTTCGGTGTCCCGTGTGTTGGACAGCAGGTCCCGCCCGTTGCGTGCCACATTTCCATACGCTTCCCAACGGTATTGGCTGGCATCGGGTGTCATCTGAATCCACGCATTATCCAGCGGGTTGTACAGATTGCGTGTACTGAAGGCGTCATCCAAGCCCCCGGGTTGCAGCAGTTGGGCGGTGTCGGATGCCGTAAAAGTGATGGACTGACAGAAAGCGGCACTGTCCGCAGGGGCTGTCTGTGCATACGTGACGGCTGTATTAACCAACGAACTGATTCGTATCGCATCCACAGCCGAGGTGTTGTTGTACCCGAATTGTCCCCAACCGCGGTACAGCGGTCCGAACAGATGGTAGTAGGTGGAATCAAATGATACTTCTCTCGTAAACACCATTTGCGGTGCGAGCCATCGGCTGAACGAGGGATAGGAAGCACTCTGTTGTGCAGGAGTAAACGTGAGTTGCGGTCTGACCTCTATCTGCCCCAGATTATCCTGTGAATATAAAGCCAATGATACCGAAGCCTCACCAGGATATGAGAACGTCCGCCGGCAACGGGACACGGATGCATTGACAGCCACGCTGTCTATGGCACGACCATCCAATAAAATCCGCAGAACGGCACTCTTGTCAGGCTGACACATAATATCTGCATCCAGCGCAATACTGCCTGCCTCATCGGTTTGGAAGACCTCATCAGAAGAGCAGATAAAATCATCAGCAGAAGAATAGGACGTTCCGTCGCTATACGTGAACACCTGGTTCCAACGGACATTGTCGTAGTGATGTGTGCGGACTGACCTCACATGGAAGAAAAAGACATCGCCTTTCTTTACACTGAGGTTGGTATATGTCTTTTCTTTCACCGCATAATCTTCTTCGGTAATACGGTAGGTGTCAAGAATAGTACTGCGTTGCGAATGTAGCGTATGGGTAGCGGCATCCACCGTCACATCCCTGTCAAGTTGTATCACACACCGGACCCCGTCTGCCTGACGTGACTGGGAACGTCCGTATCCTGTATCCTGAATCAACTGCAACGAACTTTGCAGGGTTACCGTACCATCCTTGGGGGCTACCCAAACACGCACGGCATCCATATCAGGGTCTATCGGCTCGGGGCAAATGGTATCTCTCAAATGCGCATAATACCAATTTCCCCGTTGCTCGATTTTTACCTTTGGATTTTTAGTGACATCCTTTTTCCATTTATAGAATGGAACACGGACATCATCCCTGCAATCTTGAATATATTTGTCCGTCTCGCTATAGCGGCAGCGATGCCGTAAACAATCATAACAGTACTGAGGATCGTTTCGGCATGTCCAAGAACATTCGGAACAAACGGAGCCCTCATTTATCAAACAGTCTGTGCAAAGGTCATCCCATTCCTCCTCTGTATAAAAATCATCATTCTCGTCTCTCTCGCAATATTCTCCGCAATCGGTACGCATACCGCCCAAGCAGTTCCATTCCAATTTGCAATCGTTGCACGCATCTTCTCCGTCATCTATACATGTTTGGCGACATTCCTCGCAAACAAAACACGTAGGGTTATCGTAAATGCACTCTTGTCCTCTTTTTATATCGTCAATACATATCTCTCGGCAATCATCGCAAGGATTTGCCATACCCTCCAATGCCCCATACAAGCAATACGTATCAGCGCATGCCAAATATCCGTTTTCATCACCATGTAACAGATACTCGACACACTCAGAGCAAAGGGTGCGACACCCGTTTTCTTGCTTGCAGTCTTCGTATAATGCCAAGAAGTAAGGTTCTCCAAGATATTGCCGGTGTAACTCATAAGATTCCAGACATTCCTCACAAACCAATTCTATTCCGCAACTGCTCAAGCAATGCAATACGTATTCTTCTAAGTTTTGTTCCTCAACTCCCCAATAATCTTTCCCTCCTGCTTCTGACGAAGAATCCATACTATCATCTTCTTCGTCTGCACAATTTCTTGTGGCAAATTGTGAATGTAAATCAATAGTACACATTTCGCTCTCCACATATTCGCGTAGTGCTTCCACACACTCATCACAATCCCGATAGTCCGGTTGAGGCTTGGAGGTATATTCTGGCTCTGTACCGATATATCCGGGAGAACAATCGATGTTGTCTGAATAGTAGTAAGAGGAGATAATGGTATCTATTGTCACGCAGTCAGGGACCACCTCCACCTCGCCATCATAGTAAAAGTTCGTGGTACATTGAGAAGAATCTATGCGGACAGTATCTCCACCGGTGTGTTCCAAGAAATTCTGATGGCTGTTGATTCGGTTGAAATATACTTTGCCGTCTGCCACATAGTCGGGCAACCCGTCTCCGTTGATGTCTGCAAAGTAATGGGTGGTGTATGTTTCGGAATGGGACATACCGCCGCTCACATTGGCATTTGCACCAAAAGCCTCCGCTCCTGCCTGCAATCCCCATGTATGTGTCTTCGATACATCGGCAGATAACCCCGTGGCGGGAATCCCTGTATTGATTTCATCACCGAAATAAGCCCCGCTATCATCATTACGTTGCGGGCGGAAACAGATATGAGAATCCTTGATATATACAATATCTGTCAGTCCGTCACCGTTCATATCCAGCAGCATCTGTTCCGTTTTGCCATCGGACTTGGAGAAATTATAATTACCTCCCGCACTCAAATTGGTATTCCATACACTCTTGCCAAAACCAACAGCGAGTACACCACCCGCCGACCAACTGTCGCTTTCCGATTTATTCAAGGGTGTATAGGTGGAGTTGGGATAAGGCAATATGGTTTCTTCCGTAGTAAAGATATCCTCTATAGGTGAGGTGTAGTAATCAAAATGTGTCGTTGTATTGAGTTTGCCACCATAGCCTGACGGAAGAGAACAGTCACCGTTGGTGGGCCACCTCACATCAAAATAATTGAGGTGGTCTTGTATTTGATTCAGTAGAGAGGATGTAGAACTTTCGTCATAGGATAGCAGGTATCGATGGTTTATGTGCCAGCAATAGGCATTATCACCTGAATTGTTATTCAGGAAAGTAACATCTATGTAGCAAAGAATACTATCCGTTTGGCGAACAAAACCCAATCGTCCGTCCTTCTGTATATCTGCCCGTTGGTCGTAGTGGAAAAACGCACGATACGACGGTGTGAGGTCTATTGTACCATTGGCAGCACGATGACCCGTATAGTAAATAGTCTTGGGATATATCTCCTTTTCCTCACTTACCGCATACTCATACCGCATATAGTTGCCATAGATGTCCACGACCTCTGCCAATGCCCAATAGGCGATATTGCCGTTGGCATCTTTGAGGACACAATCGGGGTTGGTGTTTTTGTCCGAGGCATACTTGCCATAGTAGTATGTGGTACCACTCCTGTCGGTGACCGTCCAGTAATAGTCTTTCGGACTGGTGCCGTGGCGGATGATACGGTCGGCATTCTTCGGGTCACGGGCGATAAACAGCACATCGCCTCTTCGGCGGCTGAGTTGCGTATTGGTCTGATAAGGCAGACGCAAATCGGGGTTGCCGTCTTTCTGTACCAACTGGAGACCGTTGAGAGTGTATATCTCCGTCTCTTTGTTTGCGTCGTATCGCGGTACGCCCCAGCGGGTGTCGAGGGTGATGGCGGGTTGGGGGAACGACCAGCCTACACCCATGATACCGTTGCCACGGTCGCTGCTGTAGGACAGGGTCAGGTCGGGTTGCAAGCCGTTGCGACCTGCGGGAATGTCAATGGGGTACGTGACAGAGGCGGTGCCGTAGGTGTTGGCTTCGGGAGCGGCTATCATCGGCACACGCGACAACGGATGCGGGTCGTCCATATCCGTCAGGGTTGTGGGCACAAAGGCATTCACCTCGGGCATGTCAGGCGTGCGTATCACGGCATTGATAAAATCCGTGAAGTGGGTGGTCTCGGAGATAATGATATGGCGCGCGGTGTCTATCGATAGGCGGCGCAGTGGCTGCCACCGGCGGGTCTGCTCGTCGAGATAGTAGGTGTGTATGTCCTGCGGTTTGAAGCCGTGTGGGACAGACAACGGCTCGTAGGCAAGTTCGATACGGGCGGGTTGGTCGGCACGGAAGTGTTCCCCGTGAGGTAATAGGCGAGGCTGTCTAACAAGTATCGTTTGGCAGTCTCTTTTCTGTAGAGTATGGTTGTGTGTAAAATATAAAAGTTGTGT
>CAKVBV010000068.1 GCA_934725535.1 uncultured Bacteroidales bacterium
ACCAAGGCTAAATTCCAATGGCTCGTGGACTATATGCAGTATGTATGTACACTTCAGAAAGTGGAGTCAGACTTTCTGGAGGATAATTACGGAGTTTTCTTGCGTTACAACCTGCAGGCATTCTTCCTCAATGCCCAACGTACTGCTTGGCCTGTATCGGCTAACTATGAGGTATTTGGTAACATAGATGCATTCCAACCCTATTGGAAACATGGTTTTGACAACCCCAACAAGGTGGATAAGCCCTATACCTTGCAGGCTCCGTATCGTGAGGAGGTCGTAGATGGAATGGTAGTAAAATATACATTTATGGGGTGGTATGACAATCCTAACTTTGAAGGAGAAAAGATAGAAACCATTGATGAGAATACGGTGGGTACCCTCTATGCAAAGTGGACAGAGTATATAGCCACCGTCGCTGATGTGAAAGCATTAACGGATGGCGAGACCACCAAGATGCGAGGTACCACCACCTATTTCGATGGCACAGAGGCTTACCTCCAAGACGCTACAGGCGGTATGCGTGTCATCTTCCCTACAGGCACCACTTTGGCAGAGAACACCAATTATCTTGTCAAAGGAACCAAGAGTGTGGTCAATGGTGCGCCCACCCTCACGGTTACAGAAGTGATTGCACAAGAAGCAACTACACCTGTCATTCCTATCGTCGTGGACCAAGTGAAATCGCTGGGCGACTATGCAGGAAAACTCATTAAGTTGGAGGGCAAGCGAATTGCCGGTTATTCTGCTTCCGGCGACCCTGTTTTTTGTGATGACCATAATTCGATAGCATCATATAAGTTGCCCATTGACCAAACTATTTTCTATAATCGCCGCAAGAGCGATGTGATGGGTGTAGTAGAGAATTGGAATGGGGCACTTCGTATCCGTGCGTTTGTGAAGAATGTTACTCCGTCTGCTCCCGCAGGGCGTGATGAGCATAAGTATGAGGCCATCGCGTCAGGAAAAGCACAAAACGGAAAAGCGATAAACTACTACCTCTCCAACGACTGGATGTATTCTAATGTGCTCGGTAATTTTGCCTCCAATCGCTCAAATGATGTTGCTTTAAGCAGCCGCGGTATGGTGCTGCACAACGGGTTCCTATACTTCCCGAACCGCGATGCAAACCAACCGACTTATGTCAACTTCAAGAAAGTGAACATAAAGGACGGAGATATGTTTGATGCTATCCCTGCAGCAGACTATCTGTTCCGCACACGTGGAATTGCAGGTCGCGACTTTGTCTTTGGTTCTGCCAACGACCTCAAGAAGGACAACGCAGGACACGTTCTGGCTGCCAACCTCATCACCAGTGCCAAGGGCGAATACCAAATCTGGGTAATGGACGACATCGACCATGGCAAGGGCTACCTCCTTATCTGCGACACAACCCTCAATGATGACTTCGCCAACAATGCCATCATCCGTTTCGATGCCTTTGGCGTGAATGGCGATGTTACCAAAGATGCCCTTATTATGGCAGCATCTGCAAGCACCGGGGATGTGTATTATTGGAATATACAGGATGGCAAATGGAATGGCAATCACTCCTGCATCAAGACCAAGGGCGGACATAATTTCGGCTTTGCACCGCAAATTTTCCCTATCGGCGATGATATATTCTATGTGGACGGTTCTAACGACTATCCTATTCTCTTTGATATGGGTGGAAACGATATGGACTGGTTCGATGTTACGGACGAAGGCGGTATGAAGCCGCTGGTAACCAACCGCAACGGAGAAATCCGCAAGACGGGAAACAATGGTCTGATTGAGTTTGAATTGGGTGGTGAGCACTTCCTCGTAATGGCAGGCGGCAACAAAGACGATAATCCCGCTTCTACATTCGTCCTCTACAAGTATGCTGATGAGGAACGTGTCTTCGCTGATATGACTCAGATGTGGGAGTTCCCCTACGATGGTATGGGTAATGTAGAGGCTGCAGGACGCGCAGCAACTATTTCTGTGCAAGTAGTAAATGATAAGACTGCAAAAATAGCGGTTTACACCGCCGAGGACGGCTATGGCGTGTACACTTTCTCCGTAGCCACTTCCGACCCGTCTGTCCCTGGCACGCTGTCCGTACGTTCCGCCAATGAGGCGATGGGTAGTGCGACCGGTAGCGGTACGTACCCTAAGGGAGAGATTGTCTCTATCTCTGCTACCGCCAACAACGGATACCGTTTTGTGCAGTGGCAGGACGGCAATACCGACAACCCGCGCCAAGTGGAGATAACAGAAGACGAAGCCTCATATATCGCCATCTTTGCCAAGAATACATACGGCATCACCACGTATGCCACCAATGGT
Source organism: uncultured Bacteroidales bacterium (assembly GCA_934725535.1). Lineage (GTDB taxonomy): Bacteria > Bacteroidota > Bacteroidia > Bacteroidales > Paludibacteraceae > Colicola. Next base: position 2,314 of record CAKVBV010000068.1, read on the forward strand.
TCCATAACAGGCAATACCTCGGGTGCCTATTTGGAAGACGTTGTGCTAACGGCAACACCCGATTACGGCTATCATTTCACACAATGGGGCGACGGGAATACAGATAACCCGCGCATCATACGGTTGACACAAGACACCACCCTCATTGCCCTATTCGCCGCCAACCGATATACCGTTACCACCAATGCCAATGTGAGCGATTGGGGTACTACGGACGGCGATGCCGTAGTAACATATCGTGATTGGGTGACCATCTCTGCCACCGCCAACTACGGCTACCATTTCGAGCAGTGGCAGGACGGCAACACCGACACCCCCCGCCAAATACAGGTTACTGCGGATGCCAACTATACCGCCAACTTCGCCAAGAATTACTATTTCATCTATGCTGCGGACAATGGCACCATCATAGGGGGTGGCAGCGGACGTTATCTGGACGAAATGACACTGACGGTGGTACCTAACACGGGCTATCATTTTGTGCAGTGGAGCGACGGCAACACCGACAACCCCCGCACCATTCTCCTCACTCAGGATATAACCCTGACTGCCCTGTGTATGCAGGCTTCATCGGGCAAATGCGGCGACAATCTCTATTGGAACTACACCGACGGCACGCTCAGCATCACTGGTTTTGGTGCGATGTATGATTTCACGGACTCCTCTATGCCGTGGGTATCCTATTGCAGCAGTATATCGTCCGTAACTTTTGAAGAGGGTATGACATCTGTAGGCAACTATGCGTTCTACGGCTGCGGCTCGCTGACCTCGGTGGAGATGCCCAACTCGGTGACTACCATGGGCACCAATGCCTTTGCTATGTGTACTGCCTTAGGGAAAGTGGTTATAGGTTCCGGCATCGTCCAAATAGGAGAAAAGGCGTTCTACGGCTGCCGCAAATTGCTCGAAGTGTACTGCCATGCCGTCAATCCGCCTTTGGCAGAGACTTCTTCGTTTATGAACTACAACGCCCACCTCTATGTGCCGTGCAGCAACCAAGAAGCGTATGAGACTGATATGGTGTTCGGCTCATTCAAGTTCATCGAATGTCTCACCGACATCGGAACCGACAATGCCACTATCCATACTGAGGACGAACCGTCCGCTCGTAAGATATTCCGCAACGGGCAAGTGCTTATCCTGCGCGAGGGCAAGACATACACAACAACCGGCATAGAAATACGGTAAACACCTTTCTCTTGCAGAAAGCGCACACAAAGAGACTGTCTAACAAGTATAGGCAGTCTCTTTGTGTGCATTTAGTGCTGGGAGACGACGCGGCTCGCGTCGTCAAACACAAGTTTGTGGTTAATCTATGATAATACGGCGTAGCCGTCCGTTCATTAAAGCACGGATAATACCTGTTATTGTTATTATTGTTGGTTGCTGTCAATTGTTGATATAAGAGAAAAGTAACAGAAAGTGACAGAAAGTGACAGAAAGTGACAATAACGCTCAATGCCCTCTGACTTTGTAGTACCTTTGCATCGTGATTCGAGGTGTGGAAGTCTCTGACGGTGCAGGGGCTAACATCTCATCACGTTTTTGTATATTCAGAAAAAAATGTATAACTTTGTAGCGTAAATAGAGCAGATAGGATTATGTTTACATCGTCAGATTTGGCGCAGTTACAGGCGCATGGCATCTCGCAAGAGCGGGCAGAAAAGCAAATGGAAGCCTTCAAGACAGGCTTTCCCGAGTTGGATATTGTGGCTCCTGCGGCAGTGGGGAATGGTATTCTGCGTCCCTCGGAGGCGGAGACGGAGGAGTATATCCGTGTATGGCAGGCATACTTGGACGAGGGGCATACGATATTGAAATTCGTACCCGCCAGCGGGGCTGCGAGCCGTATGTTCAAAGCCCTGTTCGAGTATCTGAACACGGGTGAGGAAACGCCTTTTGTCCAACAGTTCCTGACGCACAAAGACGATTTCGCTTTTGGTCCGCAACTGGCAGGTTATGAGGGCAAAGCGGCGGTAAGCCATCTGCTGAATGATATGGGCTACGGGCACTTGCCCAAGGGGCTGCTGCTGTTCCATTCCTACACGGACGGGGCGCGTACGCCTGCCCTCGAACACATGGTGGAGGGGGCTTTGTATGCGACTTCGAAAGGTGAAGTAAACCTGCACTTTACGGTCAGCCACGAGCATTTGGAGTTGTTCCGCAGGCACATTGACGAGCACTTGGCGGAGTACGAGAAGCGGTATGGTGTGCGCTACCATGTGTCGTTCTCGGAGCAGAAGCCCTCCACGGACACCTTGGCAGCCAATCCCGACGGCACTCCGTTCCGCAATGAGGACGGTACGTTGCTCTTCCGTCCGGGCGGGCATGGTGCACTGATTGAGAACCTGAACGAGCAGCAGGCGGACGTGATATTCATCAAGAACATCGACAATGTGGTGCCCGACCGGCTCAAGGGCGACACTGTGCGGTATAAGCAACTGTTGGCGGGTGTGTTGGTAACAGAGCAAAAACGTATCTTTGAACGTTTGCAAGACCCCGACCTGTCGGCAGAAGAGCGGGCACGGCTCAACAGACCATTGCGCGTATGCGGGGTGGTGAAGAATACGGGCGAACCCGGCGGAGGTCCGTTCCTTGTACGCGAAAAGGATGGCAGTATCAGTCGTCAGATATTGGAAAGCAGTCAGATAAGCGACCCCGAACTGATGGCACGTGCTACACATTTCAACCCCGTGGACTTGGTGTGTGCTACGCGCGATGTGAACGGCAAACCCTTCCAACTGCCTGATTACGTGGACGAGAAGACGGGCTTCATCTCCCACAAGTCGAAGGATGGCAGGGAGTTGCTGGCATTGGAATTGCCCGGACTGTGGAACGGGGCAATGAGCAAATGGAATACCCTGTTCGTAGAAGTGCCAATAAGCACCTTCAACCCCGTGAAGACGGTGAATGATTTGCTGCGCCCGGAGCACCAACCTAATGATGAATGAAGTAAGAAAAGAATAGGTACTTTCGATTTGCAAGTGCATAGGGAATTAATGGTTAATTACATGGTAATTAATGTTATAATGGGCTTTTAATGGAGAAATGATTAACGTTTAATTAACGGCGATTAACGGAGAATGTTATTATATAGGAATTCATGGTTGATTTGTGGCTAATTATATGTTTCTCATTGTTTTTAATGGTGTTTTAATGGCTTTTAATGGAGCCGTAAATCGTACATAATGAGAGGTTTTTTCTTTGATATGGACGGCGTGCTGTTCGACTCTATGCCGCTGCACGCCATTGCATGGGAGCGCGTGATGTCCCGTTACGGGTTGCCCTTTACCGCACACGATACCTATATCAATGAGGGCAGGACAGGCGAGAGTGTTATCGATGAGGCGTTTATGACTACGCAACACAGGCACGCCACCCCTGAAGAGGTGCGAGTAATATACAACGAGAAGACGGAACTGTTTCACTACTTGGGCGATGCCCGCCCCATAGCGGGCGTGGCGGAAGTGTTGCGGTATGTGCAGGCGCAAGGGTACCAGATATGGATTGTTACAGGCAGTGCCCAGCAGAGTCTGTTTGATAAGTTGGAAACGTGTTTCCCATGTGTGTTTACCCGCGAGCGGATGATTACGGCATGGGATGTGAAGCGCGGTAAGCCTGACCCCGAACCGTATCTGAAAGCATGGGAACGGTCGGGGCTGCCCAAAGAGGAGTGTGCCGTAGTGGAGAACGCACCTATGGGCGTGCAGTCCGGCAAGGCTGCAGGGCTCACCGTCTATGCCGTGAATACGGGTATCCTCACCCGTGATGACCTGCAACAGGCAGGAGCGGACATGGTGTTTGATAATATGGTTCAACTACTTGATTATCTACGTAATAATAACAAATAAATATATCAATAATGAAGAAATTTATCTTTTTATGTGTGACAGCCATAGCATTGACTGCCCAAGCAGAGGTCATCACACTTGACCTTACTACAGCAACAGACATGATGACAAATCCCATTCAGTTCCAAACTGCCAACGAGATACACTCAGGATATAGTATCAAAGATGTTTGGGATAGTACCTATAGTGAAAATTGGGCGTGTCAGATGATTTACTGCAATGGTGCGAAGTTTATGTTCTCTCACATGCCAAGCAAAGCAAGTTGGGGTGGTGTATCGTGGGAAGGATTCACCGTATCCAAAGTGGCTGCAGATACACTCAATCCTTTTGCCTGTACAGCCAAAGGAGGTTTGAAAGGAGAGGGAACGCCGTTCATCATAGGCTACTTCTCGGAGTATTACACAACTTCCAACACGGATAAGTTGCCTTCGTCCAATATCGTATATTTCGATAATGAGTACTATCCGCAAGAGGTGGCAATCTGCCAAAACACGAACACACTTAAGGCTTTGTCGGAAGGCTTGAACCCTGCCCGTCCTTTCACAGACAAAGATACTCTTACTGTTATTATCAGCGGTATAGACGACCAGTATCAGGAAACACAAAGTGTGGAGTATCACCTCGCGATAGATGGCGTGTTCAATATGGCTTGGACGAAAGTAAATCTTTCCTCCATTGGTAAGACATGGGGATTAAGTTTCCGTATGAAGTCCACAGATGTTGGACAATATGGTACGAATACACCCGCCTATTTTGCTCTGGACGGTATCAAGATAAGCGACAGCAATTGTACAACAGGCAATATGGTTGTCGGTTCGGATGATGCAGTTACAGTACAAAAAGTAGTTATGAACGGGCAACTATATATTGTACGAGACGGAGTACGCTATACGATGCAAGGACAACGTGCTGAGTAACGGAATGATAGAATCCCTTATTCGGCTTGACCAGGAATGGCTGGTGGCTATCAACGGGTGGCATGCGCCGTGGGCTGACACGCTGATGTGGTATATCTCAAAGAGCAGCACGTGGTTGCCGTTGTATGCCGTATTAGTGGGGCTGATAGTGTGGCGATATGGTGTGCAGGCGTACAGAGAAGACAGGCGACAGTATGGAAATGCGGTGAGTGACAAGCAGAACCGCACATGGTGTATGGTACATTGCCTGTTGATATTCGCGGCATTTGCCGTGGCAGTGGGCGGGGCGGATTATATCTCGTCGGGCATTATCAAGCATGCGGTGTGCCGTCCGCGTCCGACGCATGAGCCAGCGTTGGAGGGTATGCTGCACATTGTACGCGGTTACCGTGGCGGTGCATACGGTTTTGTGAGCAGTCATGCGGCGAATACGATGGCGTGTGCGTTGCTGTTTTCGCTGATATGGAGAAAAAAAACAGCCACCTTCTGTTTGATGCTTTGGGTGGCGGCGAATTGCTATAGCAGGATGTACCTCGGGGTGCATTACCCGTCGGACATTGCGGGCGGACTTATAGTAGGTAGCCTGGCGGCGGTGGTGGCGTACCTGCTGCTCGTGGCGGCGGAGGACAAGTGTCGCAAGGCGAGAGAGCGAAACGGTTGACAGGCGGTTGCGGATAGCGGGGGTTGGGCTTGTTGCGGCTATCAAGGAACAATTGATACTGCTCCGGGGTGAGTATTCCGCGCAATGCTTGAGAAAGGGAGTCCCGATATTGTGCGACCTCTTCGGGCGTAGGGTGCGGATGCCTTTGCAGAGCAAAATGAAGGTGTATTCTGTACAGCGTGTCGCGTGTGAGACTGTCGGTAATATCCAAGTTGCGAACAAGCATTTCTGTTTGCTTTTCAGCCGTTTCTTCGGGCGTGCGACGCATATAAGGCGACTGCCCAAGCACTGTTGATGCGCCTGCGAGAAACAGAACAGATATGAACATTTTACGCCCCATACTGACCGCAGATATACAAAAACCATGCCAAAAAAGCGGCTTAGACATATACCGGAATGGGAAATAGCCCGACGGCTGTATTTCTCAGGAGACGAGGAGAAACGCTCTTCCCGTCCGGCAGTGCGTGTAGCGTTGGGGGGTATCGTGATAGGTGTGATGGTGATGATAGTGACGATATGCGTGGTGGTAGGTTTCAAACAGGAGGTGACACAGAAGGTGGCGGGTTTCGGCAGCCATATTCAGGTGGTGAACTTCGACAACAACTCAACGTACGAGTTGCAGCCTATCCGTGTGTCGGACTCGCTGATGACCCGGCTGCGGGAGATACCACACGTGCGGAGCGTATCTGTGTTTGCGTCCAAACCTGGGATAATCAAGACGGACAGTGCGTTTCAGGGGATAGTGTTCAAGGGGACGGACTATTGGTCGTATTTCGCGCAGAACCTTGTGGCAGGCGAGTTGCCCAAGGAGAAGAATGAGGTATTGATTTCCGAAGAGTTGGGCGACTTGCTCGGATTGGAGACAGGAGACAATTTCTTGTGCTACTTTGTGGAAGAGGAGTTGCGCGTGCGGCGGCTTCATATCACGGGCGTTTACAACACGTGCATGAGCGAGATGGACCGGCTGTTTATCCTCGGCGACATCGGTTTGGTGCGGCAACTGAACCGTTGGCAGCCCGACCAAGCGTCGGGAATAGAGATACTGGTGGACAACCTGAGGTACTTGGACGAGACGGCAGACCGTGTGTATTTTGCGACAGCCAACCGACTGGACGCCGAAGGTAATGCCTACTACACCCAGACGCTGCAGCAACTGAACCCGCAGATATTCGCGTGGCTCGACCTGCTGGATATGAATGTGGTGATTATCATATTGCTGATGCTGTGCGTGTCGGGGTTCAGTATTGTGACGGGGTTGATAATACTGATACTGGACAGCGTGCAACTGATTGGTGTGCTGAAGGCATTGGGCGCCAATGACGGCTTTGTGCGGCGTATATTCGTGTATGAGGCTATGCTGCTGATAGGCAAAGGAATGGTATGGGGGAATGTGCTCGGATTGGGGTTGTGCGCCATCCAGTACTTCACGCACCTTATCCCGTTGGAGGCGGCTACGTACTACGTGAGTTACGTACCGATAGCCTTTCCGTGGGGGTGGTTGGCACTGCTGAATGCGGGAACGCTGTTGGTGACATGGGTGATACTGCTGGCACCTTCGGCGATAGTGACAAAGATAAGCCCCGCAAGGGTGATGCACTTTGAGTAATGATGAATTACGAATCAGGAATTATGAATTGTAAGTGATGAAATGGAGTACCCCTGTACATATAGAGCCTTCGGAGTGGCATATCGGGTATGAGGACAAAGTGCTGCTGCTCGGTTCGTGCTTTGCAGACAATGTGGCGGCAAAGATGGAGGAATACTACTTCCAAGTGACGGCGAACCCCTTCGGTACGCTGTACAACCCTGTGTCCATAGCCAACGCACTGATGTTGCGCGAGGTGCCGGAGTTGGTGGAATACGGAGGGTTGTGGCATTCGATGTACCACCACGGCGCATGCTCCGCAGCAGACAAGGAGGAGGTTATCGCACGTTGCCGAGAGAGTATCCGCGTGCTGCAAACGGTCTTTCGCGAAGCCAGCGTGGTGATTGTCACATTTGGTACGGCATGGGTGTATGAGCGTGGCGGCGAGGTAGTGGCTAATTGCCACAAGATGCCCGCGGACCGGTTCCAGCGCAGGCGTTTGGGTGTGGAGGAGATAGTGCGGGAGTGGCAACCGATAGTGGCGGCGCACACGGATAAGCATTTTATCTTCACGGTGTCGCCTATACGCCATATCAAGGACGGGCTGCATGAGAATCAGTTGAGCAAGGGCACACTACTGCTGGCGATAGAGCAACTGACAGGGGAGCGAATAACGTATTTTCCATCTTACGAGATTACGCTTGACGAACTACGAGACTATCGCTTTTACACGGAGGACATGGTGCACCCTACCCCATTGGCAATCCAATATATATGGGAGCGTTTTGCGGATATATATATGACCAATGAGACACAACAGGAGATGCGTGCGTTGCACCAACTCTACCTTGACCGTCATCATGTTGTTCTGCATCCGGATAGTATAGAGTCTCAGAAGTTTATGCAGCGATTAAGAGAGAAAGAAACCGCCTTCAGTGTGCGGTATCCGTGGATATAAACAATCATAATATGTCAGCAATTAAATGGATATTAGGCGGATTAGGATTCGCATTGGGTGGTCCGATAGGAGCATTGATAGGGGTGTTTGTGGCCTCTATCTTCGACGCGACGACCCCTGTGTTGGACGCAGGCGATGATACAGCACCCTCTTCCTCAACCAAAGGGAGAACAACTTCGGGTCGTCGTACTGCCACTGTGGGGGATATACGTGTGTCTATCGTGGTGCTTATTGCCTGTGTGATGAAGGCAGACGGACGTGTGATGAAAGCCGAAGTGAACTATATCAAACCGTTCTTTGTGCGTAATTTCGGCGAGGAGGGAGCCAAGGAGGCACTTCAACTGCTCAAACACCTGTTGGAGCGCGACATAGACCCCATTGCCGTGTCAAGACAAATCGCACAGAACGTGAACTACTCCACACGGTTGGAGTTGCTGCACCTGTTGCTTGACTTGGCGAACGCCGATGGTGATGTGTGCGAAGCGGAACGGCAGACGATAGAAATGATATCGGTTAATATGGGAGTATCTGATGCTGATTACCGGTCTCTTAGTGCTATGTACCAAAGAACGCAAGACTCCAACTGGGCGTATACCGTATTGGAGATAGAGGTTACGGCAACCGATGACGAAGTGAAACGTGCCTATCGCCGAATGGCAATGAAATACCATCCTGACAAAGTAGCCAATGCAGGTGAGGAGATACGCCTGCAAGCCACAGAGAAGTTCCGTACTATCAACAAGGCATACGAACACATCAAACTTCTGCGCGGTATCAAATGAAAATCACACTGCTTGTCGTGGGTAAGACCACCGACCCGCATATTGAGGCGTTGCTGCAGGACTACATGCGCAGATTGGCGCACTATGTACCTTTCAATCTGCAAGTTATACAAGAATTGCGCAATACCAAGTCGCTCACCACAGACCAACAGAAGCAGGCTGAGGGCGAACTTATCTTACGCGCTGCGGGGGCTATGACCGACTTGATTTTGCTTGATGAACACGGTCGGGAGTTCCGTTCCATAGAGTTTGCAGATTATCTGCAAAAGAAGATGTCGGCAGGTCGTGATGTGATGTTCGTAGTAGGCGGACCTTATGGTTTTTCCGAGGCAGTGTATAAACGTGCCAACGGCAAAGTATCTCTCAGCCAAATGACCTTCTCGCATCAGATGATTCGTCTCGTATTTGTGGAGCAGATATATCGTGGTATGACTATTCTGCGCGGCGAACCGTATCATCATGAGTAGGGTACATACATAACAACGCGAACCGCGTCGTCCCCACACTAAAACAAGAGGCTGCCTGTAGTTGTCAGACAGCCTCTTGCTCATTAGGATTTACGGTGATGTATTAGACGCAAGATACGTGTTGCCAGTGTAGATAGCAAGATTCCAAGAAGAGTCTTTTTGGTTTGAGGTTTAGGTATAATATACTCTATAACATAGAAGATATTGGATATCGTCCGCTTCCTGGTCATCCACGAGGAATGTATGGTCTGCATGTCCTGCTGCACACATTGCCGGCGTCTGCGTACATCGTACTCAAGGCGCGTACGCTGTGCCTGTACCTGCTCAAGGGTTTTCAGACGGCTAAAGTCAATCATGGGCATCCTCCTTTCTCTCTGCGGGGACATCAGACGGGGCATTGCCGGTACCATTGCCAAACAACACGCTGCTCAATATCGCCACTACAGGGTTGACAAACCACTGTCTGCGGAAAACGACAGCCAATACCAATAGTAGCAGGAATACTGCTCCTATTATCAGATACGCAGCCCACATAGGCAGCCATTGTCCCAATACATACGCCAACGCTATGCCTGAAAACACCACTACGATAGAGGCAAGAAACAGCACCACTATCAGCGTGATAATCAGTCCGACAATGATGCTGACCTTCTCCAACAGCCGTAGGAGGAACAAGTCGTAACGCTTGCTCACATAGGAACGAATGTCCTCTATCAGTTTGCCGTATTGCGAGTTGTCCATAGCCGCTGTCCTTCAACCGTCAGGCTTCCTTTGCTGCTTCGCTGACAGCGTCTTCTATATCTGCTGTACAATGGCAGCAGCAACCTTTCAGTTTCTCAATGGCTCTGTCCACAAGGGCAGTAATCTCCTCTTTGTTGAGGTGCGAGTACTTCTCTTTTGCCACGGATGTAATCTCATCGCGCAGTTCTGCGCCACTCTTCGGAGCGAGCAGTAATGCTATTGCCGCTCCCACAGCAGCCCCACCCAAGAGTGCTGCCAAAATTTTACCTGCATTGTTCATACTTGTCATAATTTAGGAGTTATACTTGTTTCACTTTACATAGTGAATACAAAATATATGCCAAAGCACTTATATGCACAGATAGTAGTAT
>CAKVBV010000069.1 GCA_934725535.1 uncultured Bacteroidales bacterium
TGTGGTCATCTGTACGGGGAACGCGATGAGCAGGAACACACGCCCCACCAGAGCGGGGTTGAACAGGTTCTGCCCCAAGCCGCCGAAGGTCATCTTGGCAATGCCGATAGCCACCAACGCACCAATCACTACTATCCACCACGGCAGGTTGCAGGGCAGGTTGAACGCCAACAGCAGACCCGTGAGGATAGCCGAGCAGTCGCAGATAGTGGGCTTCTGCTTGAGCAGGAACTTGGTTATCAGCCACTCGAACAGCACGCAGGCTGCCACGCTGATGGCTGTGGTGATGAGTGCGCCCCAGCCGAATGCCGCCACGCTTATCACGTATGCAGGCAGCAGAGCCGCAATCACCAAGAGCATATTTTTCCGAACACTGTCGCCGCTGTGCGCGTGCGGTGCCGGAGATACGATTAGTTGTTTCATAAACTATTTACTTTCTAATTCTCTATTCTCTAATCTCTAATCCCTCATCTCTGACTACTTCTTGGCAGCGCGTGCGCGGATGATACCGCCCACTTTGGCTTTGCCCATACGGATATAGTCGAGCAGCGGCTGGTGGCTGGGGCAGGTGTATAGGCAGCAACCGCACTCGATGCAGTCCATCACGCTGTGCTGCTCCATCTCGTCCCACATCTGCAGTTGCGCCTGCTTGCTCAGCAGGTAGGGTTCCAAGCCCATCGGGCACGCGCCTACGCACTTGCCGCAACGGATACAGTTCTCAGGCTCCACGCGGAGGCTCTCCTTCTCAGGCATGAACAGCAGACCGCTCACACGCTTGTTGGCGGGCATATTGATGTTGTTCATCGCGCGTCCCATCATAGGTCCGCCGCCGATAATCTTCCCCGTATCTTCGGGCACGCCGCCTGCCAATGCCACTACGTCGCTCAACGGAGTGCCGAAACGCACACTGTAGTTGCCTGGCTTGGTCATGCTCTTGCCCGTGACGGTCATCACGCGCGAGATAAGCGGTTTGTTCTTCTGCACAGCCTCATACACGGCATAGATAGTAGCCACGTTGTCCACCACGGCACCCACCTCGATAGGCAGCGCACCACTCGGCACCTGGCGACCGATACATGCGTCAATCAACTGTTTCTCACCGCCTTGCGGGTATTTGAGTTTCAGCGGTTTCACCTCCACGCCCAGCACTTTCGATGCCAAATCCTGCATGTGCTTGATGGCATCGGGCTTGTTTTTCTCGATGCCGATAATGGCTTTCTGAATGTTGAGTGCACGCATCAGAATCTGAATACCGATGATGATTTCCTCGCCGTGTTCCAGCATCAGTTGGTGGTCGCAAGTGAGGTACGGTTCGCACTCTACCCCGTTGACAATCAGCACTTCTGCTATCTTCCCGGGAGGCGGCAGCAACTTCACGTGCGTGGGGAAGCAAGCACCGCCCAAACCCACGATACCGGCTTCGGCAATCTTGTCCACAATGGCTTTGCTCTCCAAGTGGCACTCGCGCACGAGCGCGGGCGTGCGATCTATATTGTCTAACCACTCATCGCCCTCCACGTCCATGAAGATGGCGGGCATACGCATACCCCATGCGTCCACGGTGGAGTCAATCTTGGTGATGGTGCCGCTGAACGGCGAGTGGATATTCGCGCTCACAAAGCCGCCTGCCTTGGCAAGCAACTCGCCCACCTTTACTTTCTGCCCCTTCTCCACCACGGGTTGCGCGGGCGCACCTATGTGCTGGACGAGCGGAATGATGGCTTTCTGTGGCAGCGGACACTCTGTAATCGGCTGATGTGCAGAGTATTGTTTGTTATCGTGTGGATGCACTCCACCTATACGAAACGTATTCATGCTTTTGCCTCCTCTTCTTTGGGCGTTGCCGTTGCCGGCTGCGCAATTGTTGGTTGCACGTTAGCGGGTTGCGCCGCTGGTGCAGGTTTGGGTTCTGCAGGTTTGCGCGGTGGGAAATTGACTGCGTGAATAGCCCCTGTCGGACATTCAGTCTCGCACTTGCGGCACAGACGGCACTTCGTGAAGTCGATGTACGCCAAGTTGTTCTCCACCGTGATGGCATCGAAAGCGCAGACTTTCTGGCACTTACCGCAGCCTATGCAGGCATTGGTGCAGGCTTTGCGGGCGATAGCACCCTTGTCTTTGTTGACGCACATCACCACCATGCGGCGGCTCTTCGGACCCTTGTTGCGCAACTCGATGATGTGGCGCGGACACGCTTTCACGCACTTGCCGCAACTGGTGCACTTCTCATCGTCCACCTCGGGCAGTCCGGTAGCCGGATTCATGTGAATGGCATCGAACTCGCACGCAGCCACGCAGTCGCCGCAACCCAGGCAGCCAAACGGACAATCCGTCTCGCCCACATACAGGTTGTGCATGATTTGGCAGGTACGCGCACCGTCGTATTGGCTCGTACGCGGGCGCGCCTCACACGTGCCGTTGCAGCGCACCACTGCCACTTTGGGTTCGGTGGCACTCACCGCCATACCCAGGATTTCACCCACTTTCTGCATCGTGGGTGCACCTCCTACAGGGCAGAGCAGACCGTCTAACGAGTCGGCTTTCACGCACGCCTCCGCCAGCGCACGACAACCTGCAAAGCCGCAACCGCCGCAGTTCGCACCCGGCAGCACTTCTTGCACCTCGTCGATGCGAGGGTCCTCCTCCACCTTGAACTTCTGAGCCACGAGATACAGCAGCACCGCCGCCACCAATCCCGTCACACCCAGAACGAGTAAGGAAATCAAAATCAAATTCATACTTTATGTTTATTTTATTCTTTCTAAACCCTAATCCCAATCCTCTAATCTCTACCCTCTAACCCCTATCCCCCAACCTCTATCCCCTAATTCCCCTTAACCGTTAGTGGTTAGTTATAGGTTGGTTATATGTTACAGAGTTATCCCCTACATTACAAATTACGCATCACTTCCCTCTAACTTTTGTCGCGGGTCTGTCGCGGGTCTATCGCGGGTCGCCGTTCCCCCTCTTTGATGGGGTCAGGGGGAGTCTCGCCGTAAAACTGAACTCCTTTTGCAACTTTCCCTTGAACAGACTCAGCACCAAGTAGTACACCCCCGTCGCACATAGTGCAATTATCCCTGCCGCAGCCTCACTCAGCCACCGGCTCAGCACAAACACCACGCTCACCAGCACCACAAACGGCAATATATATGCCAACAGCACCGCTTTCCACCCCAATTTCTGCTGCACCAACACCTCCACTTTATCCCCCACCTGCAGCGGCTCCAACGGAATGACGTCCATCTCTTTCTCCTGACTCTCGGCAGACATACACATCTGCTTGGCTTTGCACGACGCACACGCACTCGCCTGCACTATCCGCACACGCGCCATGCCCTTGCTGCCATTCTCACCCCCATCGCTTACCGACAGCACCACTCCTTCATGTCTTATCAAATCCTCCATTGCACACTCCTTTCCTTTTGTACGCCACTCTATGCAACTGCACAACGCTGCCGCACAAAAACCTGCAAAGTTACTCATAATTTCTCACTCCCGCAAGCCCTCATCCCTAAAAGTAGGTATTTTCACCTTTCTGCCCACACTTTCCATCAACTCATTACCTCCAAGAACTGCCCCACCCTATCCCGAAACCGAATACAAAAGTACTACAGAAACCGCGATTTTGCAAATCATTTTTACGTAAAAGATTATCATTGTGTGCAAATCATAATCATATTTTAGGAGCGCTCGACATTTATTGTTGGGATTATTTGTGTTTTTCTAAGATATTGAAACGCTTGGAATACATAAGAACTTGCGGACGAGGAAGTTCCAAGCAAAGCCAATGACGGTCATTATCAGTTTGGAAACGAGGTAATGTACGCCCACTTCCTCGGTGAAGAACCATATACCTAATTCCAAGAATATCAGTCCGATGCAGCCGATAAGGAATACAATGGCTATCTCACCTGCACACGACTTGGGTTCGCCACGGAAGACGAGAAATTTGTTATATTGCCCCCAAAAAACTGATATATAGTTTTATTGAAATTGTATGTAGGCAATGGGCTGCCCTTCTATGATAGTCAGGCAGCCCATTGAAAGTATGCTAATGATATTACTTAATCACGATAGCTTTGATGCCGTCGCGCTCGAGGAGGGCATTGACGGAAGGTTCACCACCACGGAAACGACGATAGAGATCCATCGGTTTTTCCGTGCCGCCGCGTTCAAGAACGTTCTTGCGGAAGAGGTCGGCTGCCTTCTTGTCGAAGATAGAACCGTTCTTCTTCTGAGCCTCTTTGAATACGCTAAAGGCATCAGCATCAAGGAGTTCCGACCACTTGTACGAATAATAGCCTGCGGCATAGCCACCCGAGAAGATATGGGTGAATGCCGTCTCCATCTGCGTGCCGGGCACATTGGGCAGCACTTGCACGGAAGCCATGGCATCGTTACCAAACTTGATGACAGCCTCTTCGGTGGTCAGGTCGGCAGGAACGGTGAAAGGCGCGGTAATGGTGTGCCATGCCATATCAAGATAGCAGAACGAGAGTTGGCGCACGCACGCATAAGCAGCGTGGTAGGTGTTGGATGCCTGAATCTTGTCGATGAGTTCTTGCGGGATAGCCTCGCCCGTGAGGTAGTTTTTGGCAAAAGTGTCAAGGAACTCTTTCTCGCCGAGGAAGTTCTCGTTGAACTGCGAAGGCAACTCCACGAAGTCGCGGGGTACGCTGGTGCCCGACAATGCCGAGTATTGGCACTTGGTGAGCATGCCATGGAGTGCATGACCGAACTCGTGCAGGAAGGTCTCGACCTCGTCATAAGTGAGCAAGGCAGGCTTGTCTGCCGTAGCGCGGGTGAAGTTCATCACGTTGACGATGTGCGGACGATGGTCTTTCTTACCCTCGCGATACTGCGGTTGGAAGTCGTTCATCCATGCGCCGCCACGTTTGCCGTCACGCGGGTGGAAGTCGCAATAGTACACGGCAAGGAACTTGCCATTTTGGTCAAACACCTCATAAGCAGACACTTCGGGGTTATAGACTTGGATATTCTTGTTCTCCTTGAAGGTCAGACCATAGAGACGTTTAGCGAGCCCGAACACGCCTTGTTTCACGTTCTCGAGTTCAAAATAGGGGCGCAGAACATCGTCGGAGATGGCGTATTTCTCCTCTTTGAGTTGCTTGGAATAGTAACTCCAGTCCCATGATTGGAGGGTGGCATAGAGCCCGTGTGCTGT
Source organism: uncultured Bacteroidales bacterium (assembly GCA_934725535.1). Lineage (GTDB taxonomy): Bacteria > Bacteroidota > Bacteroidia > Bacteroidales > Paludibacteraceae > Colicola. Next base: position 5,189 of record CAKVBV010000069.1, read on the forward strand.
AGCAAACTCCTGCAGTTCAGCCACTTCCTGCAGAGCAACCGGCATATAGTTCTCGCGCAGTTGGTCGAGGAACGACATCACGGTCTCCTGATTGTCGGCGCAGGTCTTGTAGAGCGACTTCTCGGCGTAGTTGCGTTTGCCGAAGAGTTTTGCCAACTCAAGACGGGTGTTGACGATGTCGATAATGACTTGGGTGTTGTCGAACTCGCCCCCTATGCAGCGGCTGTTGTAGGCGGTGTAGAGTTCACGGCGGAGGTCGCGGTTAGCGCAGTCCTGCATCACGGGGATGTAGGTGGTGGGCTTGAGGTTGAGCAACCAGCCCTCTTTGCCGACCTTTTCTGCATTGGCACGCAGCATGGCTTTGGTGTCGTCGTTGATGCCGGCGAGGTCCTCCTCACGGGTGACGAGCATGGTCCATGCGTTGGTGGCTTTGAGCACATTCTGACCATAAGTGAGCGTCAGTTTGCTCAAGCGTGCCGACAACTCGCGATAGGTCTGTTTGTCTTCAGGACTGAGGTTGGCACCGTTGTTGGCAAAGGACTCGTAGATGTCTTCCAACAGTTTTGCCTGCTCCTTGTTGAGGTGGAGCGAACCGCGTTGGTCGTACACCGTCTTGATGCGTTGGAACAGTTTCTCGTTCAGACGAATGGTAGCCGAATACTCCGACATCTTGGGCGAGAGTTCCATCTCAATCTGCTGGAGTTGCTCGTTGGTCTCGGCGTGGGTGAGGTTGTAGAAACAGCCTGCCACGATAGAGAGGAGTTGCCCCGACTTCTCGTACGCCTCAATGGTGTTTTGGAACGTAGGTGCCGCAGGGTTGTTGGCGATAGCGTCAATCTCTGCGAGTCCTTGTTTCATTCCCTCCTCGAAGGCGGGCATGTAGTGCTCAGGACGAATCTCATTGAAGGGATACGTCTGGTGCGGGGTCTTCCAGTTCTTGTAGTCGAAGAACGGATTGGTCTCAGCCATCGCCGAGACGGATACTGCAATAGCAGCCATAGCAATTAAAAGTTTCTTCATTTATTTATTGATTTGTTGTTTAGTTCTTATTTTTAGGATAATATGGACCCATTGCTATTGGTAATCCCATATATTCTTCATAACTTCTCCATATTTCAGTACAATGGACATACAAGTTCTCGCCCCCTTTCATTTGAATGAAAGCATCCAAATAATAGTTTTGTGCAGAGTCCTTGTCAATACGTATAGACACATCCTTCATATCGTATGGTTGGGACTCCTTGAACCAACGTTCTGTTTCAGCACCCCAAGCACAACTGCTATTAATCAAGTAGCAATGCATCTCATCAGATTGTGTTGTGTAAGTACCTGTTGGAAGAAGCGTGTCTTGCGTTACGGCACGCATCATGATGTAATTGAAAGCTCCATAAGGGACACTATCCAACTGTTCGTTGACATTTCCCAATATGAACATATAGGCGCATATTTCTCCATTGGAAGAAGCAGTATGTACTATCTCTGCCTCCCATTGACCTCGCGCAAGGGACAAGGTATCATAATGCGTAACTACTGGCTCTGGTTGTTGAACCTCTTCCGTTCGTTTGCAGGATATGCATAGGGACAAAAATGCCCCTATGCATATAACCATAAATAAAATGCACGGCTTTTTCATACGAGAGAACTATTATTTCGGATAGTAAAACGGTGTAACATGACTATCATAGAGATAAAGTCTCCATATTTCTGTGCTACGCAGATACAATTTTTCTCCGTCCTTCATTTGCACAAACAAGTCAATATAATATTCTTGTTTTGTATCCTGTCCGATGTATATCGTTGCATCTTCCATAGCAAACTGTTTACCCGTTGACTTATACCACAACTTAGAACCAGCACCAATTGCACAACTCTCTTCCACGGAGATATGGCATGTATCATCCATATTAGTTGTGTACTTTCCCAATGGGAGTAATGTATCCTGCGTATAGGCATCAACATATAGACGGAACCTAACGTACGGTATGCTGTCATGTTCTCTAAAATTATAATCACGCGAATTTGTCACTGCCAAGATGCCAATAAATGCCCTTAAATGCCCACTATCTTGATATATGTGGGTTATGCTAGCATCCCAAGAACAAGATGAAGAAGAAAACCGTAACGTATCATACTTGTCGGCTTGTATTTCTTCAATAGCAGGCTGGCAAGATGTAGTCTGGAGTAAGCATAATAGCAACCCCGCATATAGTACGGAACATAGTTTAATTCTAATCCTTTTCATAATAGTGTATTTTTATTGGTTGATCGCGAGACCAATCATATTGGCTTTGTTCGCAATTATTTTTATCGTAATCATAGTAATAAGCAACTCCACATATTGCCTCTTTTTCTTTATAACCATCAAGAAGGAACCAATACCCTTCATCGTTTTCGCAAATCACAACTTTTCCAGAATCAATTTGAAGCCGAGCGTTGAACATATCAACATCTGCTGGTGTAATTATATTAAAACTGCATGATGATAAAACTTCGATGCCTCGCTCTGTATAATTCGGAGCAGCAGACTCAATATACTCGTATAACTGTTGTCCAGTACTGCGCAATAAAAGTAAACTACCACGACACGACCTTCCATCAAAATAATTGTTCAAGACAGTTCCTCTGTATTCTGACAAGCACAAAATCTTCAATATGGATAAAGCAACGCTTCCTGCATATTGGTCATGATCACATCCAAACAAAATATCACTTTGGCTCCAACGCAAATCTTCAGTCACTAAAGGTTCTACAGTAACCAAGTTGTTTTTTATAGGAGAACAGGGATAGTCCGTATAGATATGTTCCTTTACTTTCAGTTTCCATTCGCATACTGTCAACTTATGATTATCTTTCATAGGGTTTTCAATCCCTAATAATTCATAGAATCTAACATGCCAAAGACTATCCATTGTGCGACAAGAAACACTTTCTCTGTTATTATATAGTTCATCAATAATTTCTTCCTGAATAGTAACTATTTCAGGGTCTATATAATTAGATGAACGATATTCTATTAGGTTACACGCATATAGTTTATTAGCCGTGGTGAAGAAAGATTTCTCGCTCTCTGAATTAATAATGTAGAAAGCAACGGACGGAAACTCGAAATAAGTATTCATCATATCATCTACGTTGATTCCGTACCATTCATTGCTCTCCGGTTCTACTATCAAAGATTTAAAGAACAAAGGTATTATACGTTCAAAGTAGATAGGAGTGATGTCCACAGGTTCATTCTCTTCTAAAAAGCCCAAAGAGACCAATTCCTCCACAATCTCAACCTCGGACAACTGGAATTCATCGTCCAAGGCGGGGTTCACAACGAAATTGCCCAATTCAAATGAGCGCACTCCCGTTGTCGCACGTTTCTTGACTTTTGCCATGGTGGCATTCGTCTCTGTTTCGTTTTGCATGCTCTTATCGCAACTACATAGTGCCAATAAGATTAGCCCAACACTCAAGAAAAAGATTTGCTTTCTCATAATACTGTGATTTTAAGGGTTAATGATATTGTTTTTTAACTACTCCCCTTGTTGCCGTGGTCAGCGGGAGTAGGTGCTATGTGATTTGAGTATGGTATTTGCCCGATGGGCTCAAGTATCAGATTGCCAAAGAAAGCAGGTAGGTGGAAGTTGGGGCGGTCGAAAGTGATTGGTGCCCAACTCAGGTAGTGTGGTTCGGAAGTGAGGTCGCCACACTTGTAGAAGTTGCCGCGGAGGGTAACAGGCTGATTGAGCATGGTAGGCGTGATGTCCAACAGCGACAAGGGGATGCCCACTGTGAGTGACCAGCAATAGTCGCCATCACGGAGGTCGAAGGGGGCGGAGAGGGGATGAGTGGATTGGGGTTGGGGTGCGCTATTCACAGACGAGTGGCGCAGAATGCTGTGGAGTTCATCGGGGGTGAGGCGGTGGACGTCTTCGGATTTGCTGATGCGGTGCGAGGCATTGCATACGCCGATGCAGTTGAACTCGAAGTTGAAATATCGGGATTGGTCGGCGTTGGTGACGAAGAACTCCACGCAGGAGTCTTCGTTCACATGCTCAAGGTCCCGGGTGTGTATGGCACGCAGTCCCCTACCCTCCACGTCAAAGCGCACGAAGAGCATGGTACCCGTATGGGCAAGGTGCAGAGCCGTGGTTGGGTGAGCAGGAAAAGAGTCGCTCCAATTCACACAATCTATCTGACCGCAGGGCGGCATCGCAGCCAGGACCCTTGCCACCTCACTGATAGCAAGCGGCTGAAGATTAGGAAGATATGGAATGTGCATCGGCTCAGGCATATCATTTTCCTCCGCGGAGCAGGTTAACAGCCCCCGACAACTGATAGACACCTACCATGGAGTCGCTTTGCTTCTTGATTGCCCGTTTGTAGGCGGGTTTGATGGTGTATTTGGCATTGGGTGCGGCATCCGTGCCCAAAGCGCGAATGACGTAGTAGTATGCCCCTTCGGCGGCAGGCTGACCGTTGATGGTGCCATCCCAACCCTTTGCGGGGTCGCTCCACTGATATACGAGCATACCCCAACGGTTATACACCCAACAATGGAACTCTTTCAACGACCTGTACGCCACGCGGAACTCATCGTTGGTACCATCGCCATTGGGCGTGAACACATTGGGAACCAACAACATAGACTCACTAATAGAGATTGTGAACTCCACCGAGTCCAACGCACAATGCGTGTTGCTCACATCCACCACGGCACGATAACTGCCGGGGTCGGAGAAGGTGTAGCGGTGCTCGGCATCGGCACGCTTGACCAACAGCGAAGAGCCTTTGTAGATGCGCCATTGGTAGTACTCGGCATTGAGTCCGTTGGCACGGAACTGCACCTCCAACGGTGCCGACATGCTGAGAATGTCGCCCTTGTCATAGGGACGCTTGACCTCGTTGCTCAACTCACCTTTCTGGCCGCGCGTGGTGGTGATGGTAATGGGGTGCGCTTTCAATGCAATGGGTTCATAGACAGGTGAATAGAGTGTATCCGATGCCACGTCCAATTGTTGTGCAAGCAGGTCGTAAATGGCAAAGTCGGTCTGCACGGCAGGTGCGCCCACGGTCATGGAAGTCTTGAAATCCTGTTCGGAAACCGCCATCGAGTCAGCCCACGCCTCGTTGGACTCGTCCCACGCGGCATCGCGATAAGATATGGAACACGTGCGCGCGTACGTGCGCGAGAGCCCGTTGAGCCGGCGGTAGGTGATGGCAGGCACCGTGCCGGAGAGCGTGAGTTGCGTCTCGTTGCACTGCAAATCCGCGCTGATGTCCGTCACACGGGGACGGAGACTGTCGTAGTCGAACACCCAAAAAATTTCGCGTGCGTTGGGCAACTTGAGCATATACCCCGCGCCATGCTCAGGGTAGAGATAGTCGGTGCCGCTCTGCACGGGCGTGATGGTGTCGGGCAGGCGATACCAATCGGTTGCGCCCAATCCGCCGGTAGTTTTGAGTTCGGGTTTGGAGGCAAACAGCAACAGCGTGTCGCCCTCGTTGAGCAACTGCACAGCCTTGCCTACACACTCCACGTGCAAGGCGTGGAGGGGTAAAGAACACATACACAATATGCTAATAAGCAATTTCTCTATTTTCATACATCATACAGTTATAGTCGCGCTCCATCCCCTACTACCGGCGGAAACTCTATCCACACGACTTCAGCCCACAAAGGTACAACAAAAAAGGCACAACCGCAAGAACATACCTGAAAATTGTCTTTTGTTCGGAGGTGGTTCGAAGGTCATTCGAAGGTCATTCGAAGGTGGTTCGAAAAATGCACGGATTATGATGCTACTGATATGATAGAGATATGATAGATATATGCTACTGATTACCTTGATTACAGAATAGCGTACCTGCATTACGTTTTCTGCGCAAAGAGATTTGCCCATCAAAAAAAATATCCGTACCTTTGCAGTGCAAAACGGTAATAATCAACTATATATAAAAAATGCAATCGCAAGAGCAACACATCACCACCATACAGGAGTACAACGACATCTGCGGCTTCAAGACCATGCACCCGCAAGTGGCGTTTGTGCGGTTTGACGAGAACACCAAACACCTGCCGGCAGGCGTACGCTATGTATATGATTTCTACAGCATCTGGCTGAAAGAGACCAAAGGGTGCGTACTCAACTACGGCAGGACACAATACGACTACGACTGCGAGACGATTGTCAGTATGGCCCCCGGGCAGGAGGTGCAAGTAACATACAATACCCCCGCTTTGCCACGTTGTGTAGGCATATTGTTTCACCCCGATTTTATCCACGGCACGACACTCGAAAAGAAGATGCGCGACTACTCGTTCTTCTCCTACGCCAGCAACGAGGCATTGCACCTGTCGGAAGACGAAGTGGTGGTGGTGAAAAACTGTATGCATATCATCGACATAGAGTTGCAGCACCCGATTGACAAGTTCTCGCGCCGGCTGATCATCACCAATATGGAACTGCTCTTAGACTACAGTCTGCGTTTCTACGAGCGGCAGTTCATCACCCGTCAGGATATGAACATCACGGCGATTTCGCGCTTCAGCGAATTGCTGAACGAGTATATCAACTCGGGCAAGACCGCCACGGACGGCATACCGACGGTGAAGTATTTTGCCGACCGCGTACACCTGTCGCCCAACTATTTCGGCGATATGGTGAAAGCCGAGACAGGCAAGAGCGCGCAAGAGTACATTGCCCTGCGCCTGTTCGAGTACGCCAAACGGCAACTGCAAAGCCCCGAACTGACCATCAAAGAAGTGGCAATGCAGACAGGTTTCCAACACCCGCAGCACTTCGTGCGGTTCTTCAAACGCCATGCAGGGATTACACCGACGGAATACAGAAAAGCGAATTAAGGGGACCTCCCCTTTCCCCTCCTTTAGAGGAGGGGAATAAG
>CAKVBV010000070.1 GCA_934725535.1 uncultured Bacteroidales bacterium
ATATCAACGTGATGAACAACCTCTCTGTGGATTGCGACTGCAGCAACCACCCCGCCGACCCCGAGATGAAGAATGTCGGTATCCTTGCCTCGCTTGACCCCGTGGCACTCGACCAGGCGTGCGTGGATCTGGTATTCAACTACCCGTCCACCGAGGACGACAACGCTGCGGCGCTCATTGAGCGTATCAACTCGCGCCACGGCATCCGTACCATTGAGCGTGCGGCAGAGATTGGTCTCGGTACCCGTAATTACCGATTGGTCAGCATCGACGGCGAGGATATGCTCAACTACCTGAAAGAGAACCAACTCTCGCTGGTGGTGCGCAACCGCGGCGAGCAGACCACCTATACCCAACATGGGGTGCGCGACCTGTACGACCTGCAGAACTCACGCACATTGCAAGGGGCTGCCGTGGCGGACAAGATTATCGGCAAAGGCGCAGCGGCACTGATGATTGCCGGCGGTGTGAAATATGTTACCACCGAGGCAATCTCGCAAGAGGCGATTGATATGCTCCGCGCTGCGGGTATCGATGTGCAGTACCACGAGGTACTTGACTATATCCCCAACCGCGACCACACGGGCGAGTGCCCTATCGAGCAACGTCTGCATGGCATTACTGACCCTGCCGAGTGCCTGCCCATAGTGAATGCCTTTGTGGAATCGATGAACAAACGTTAATTAACGTGAGTTTGATATAACAGAAAGAGACTTTTGTGGTCAACAACTGACAACAACTATTAAACAACAGATAACAGCATAATAGCCATTAAATTGACCACCGGCATTATCGGGGGCTGTCTTTGAACGGACGGATGCGCCGTATTACCACAAATTAACCATAAAATTTCACATTCCCCAATTCGCGCAACTGACGTTAATTAACGTATAATTAGACATAAATTTTGAAACATATAATTAAACCATATAATCGAACCATTAATTTAAGAATTAAGACAAATGTTCCGCAAGATACGTATTGCCCTTGCCGCCATCGTCTTTGTGCTGCTAACCGCCCTGTTTCTGGACTATACCGATACGTTGCACCACTGGTTCGGCTGGCTCGCCAAGATGCAGTTCCTGCCCGCCCTCTTGTCACTCAATGTGGGCGTGGTGGTGGCGTTGGTGCTGCTCACGCTCGTATTCGGGCGTGTCTATTGCTCGGTTATTTGTCCTCTCGGTATCTTCCAGGACATCATCTCGTGGTTCAGCGGGCTGCGCAAGAAAAAGAAATACCGTTTCTCCTATTCCCCCGCCAAGTCGTGGCTGCGCTATACCGTGCTGGCACTCTTCATCGTGGCGATGATAGCGGGCGTGGGCTCTTTCGTGGCATTGCTTGCGCCGTACAGTGCCTACGGACGTATGGTGCAGAACCTCCTGATACCCCTCTACGACTGGGCAAACAACGGCATTGCCTATCTCGCCGAGCGTGTGGGCAGTTACGCCGTCTATGACAAAGAAGTCTGGGTGCGCAGTTGGGTTACTTTCGGCGTCGCGCTGACCACCCTTGTGGTGCTTTTCGTCCTCGCCTGGCGCAACGGGCGCACCTACTGCAACACCATCTGCCCTGTCGGCACGATGCTCAGTTTCCTGGCGCGTTTCTCGTGGTTCCGCGTGCATATCGATACCGACAAATGCAACGGCTGCCACCTCTGCGAGCGCAGTTGCAAAGTGGCTTGTATTGATGCCACGCACCATACTATCGACTATTCGCGCTGCGTGACGTGCGGCAACTGCCTGGACAAATGCCGCCACGATGCGCTCCGCTACACGCATACCCCACTGCGCAAACAGCCTGCGGACACGCCCCCAAAAAGCACGGAGCCTGCAGATACTTCCCGCCGTAGTTTCTTAGTCGGTGCGGCTATCGCCACGTCCGCTGCTGCCTTGGCGCAGGAGAAGAAAAAGATTGACGGCGGTCTGGCTGTCATAGAGGACAAGGTCGCCCCCAAGCGTCTCACGCCTATCACCCCGCCGGGCTCGCTCTCGGCAAAGAATATGGCAAAGCACTGCACCGCCTGCCAACTATGTGTCTCCGCCTGCCCGAATGACGTACTGCGCCCCTCGCAGGACATACTTACCCTCATGCAACCCGTGATGTCCTACGAGCGCGGCTACTGCCGCCCCGAGTGCACCCGTTGCAGCGAGGTCTGCCCCGCAGGGGCTATCCGTCCTATCACCCGTGAGGACAAGTCCGCCACGCAGATAGGGCACGCCGTATGGGTGCGCAAGAACTGTGTGCCGCTTACCGACGATGTAGAATGCGGCAACTGCGCCCGCCACTGCCCCTCGGGGGCAATCACTATGGTGCATATCGACGGCTACGCCCACGCTGTGCCGTCCGTCAATACCGAGCGTTGCATCGGTTGCGGCGCCTGCGAGAACCTCTGCCCCGCACGCCCGTTCAGCGCTATCTATGTGGAGGGCAACGAAGTACACCGGACCATTTAGCAGCAAGACTATGAACAGACGAGATTTCCTAAAGACCATAGGCGGAGGCGCAGTCGCTTCGTCCGCCTTGCTCAGTGCCTGCACCGGTCGCAATGCCGACCGGCAGACACCCGCCGAAAGCCGCGAACCCGACGGCAGCCAAATGACCTACCGCACCAATCCCAACACGGGCGACCGTGTCTCGCTCCTCGGCTACGGTATGATGCGCCTGCCCGTGGAGGGCGGAGCAAGCGGGCGGGAGAACAGCGATGCGCCCATCGACCAGGAGATGGTCAACCGTCAGGTGGACTATGCCCTGGCGCACGGCGTGAACTATTTCGATACATCGCCCGCCTATTGTCAGGGGCGTTCCGAGCGTGCTACGGGTATCGCCCTCAGCCGCCACCCGCGGTCGTCCTATTTCATCGCCACCAAACTCTCCAATTTCAGCCCCACCACATGGAGCCGCCGCGCCTCGCAGGAGATGTTCGAGAACTCGCTCCGCGAACTCCGGACCGACTATGTGGACTATCTCCTGCTCCATGCTATCGGCATCGGGCAGAAACCTATGGACGAGTTCTACCAACGCTATATCGACAACGGCATCCTCGACTGGCTTGTGGAGCAGAAGCGCAAAGGGCGTATCCGCAACCTCGGTTTCTCCTACCATGGCGATATCCGCGTCTTCGACCTTGCCTTGCGCTGGCACGACGAGGGCAAGTACCATTGGGACTTCGTGCAAATCGAACTCAACTACCTCGACTGGCACTACGCCAACGAAATCAACCCGCGCAACACCGATGCCGAGTACCTCTATGGCGAACTGCACAAACGCGGTATCCCTGCGGTTATTATGGAGCCGCTCCTCGGCGGACGGCTGGCGCGTGTGCCCGACTATATCGTTGCCAAGATGAAGAGCCGCGAACCCGAGCAGTCGGTGGCTTCGTGGGCGTTCCGTTTTGCCGGTACGCCAGAGGGTGTGCTTACTGTCCTGAGCGGTATGACCTATATGGAGCACCTCCGCGAGAACCTCCACACCTATTCGCCCCTGCGCCCCGTTACGCCCGACGAAGACGCCTTCCTGATGCAGATTGCCGACGACATCTACAACCTCAAGACCATACCCTGCAACGAGTGCAACTACTGTATGCCCTGCCCGTATGGTATCAATATCCCCGCCGTCTTCTCGCACTACAACCGCTGTATCAACGAGGGCAACCTCCCGCAGCGGTCGCAAGATCCCGAGTACTGTCGTGCCCGCCGTGCTTTCCTTGTGGGCTACGACCGTTCCGTACCCAAGTTGCGCCAGGCAAACCATTGTATCGGTTGCCGCCAATGTGTGGAGCATTGCCCGCAGAACATCCAAATCCCCGATGAGATGCACCGCATCGACCGCTACGTCGAGCAACTCAAACAAGGCACACTGTAATTATCGAAAGACACCGCAAAGATAATACACAAATCGCCTTTTTGCAACGACAGTAGTCAATGAAATACAAGAAAAATCATTGACTGCTGTCAATATGGTTCTTTATAAAATAGCAGTTAAACAATCAAAAGAAATGTAGAGAATACTTTGATTATCAATAAATTGGATATTTCTTCACATAAAAACATCACTATAATCACTATCTATATTGCCATAATGCAATGATACACTTTGTCTATGAAGGCTTCATAGTCGTTGATGATGATTGAATTACCGAAGATTCCATATTGCTCGGATGACAATACTATAGGGGCTTGACATTGCGCATAATAATCCATATACTCTTGTGCCGTTGCTCCAAGCAATGCATCGTTATCGGGAATATGAATCACGTACAAAAGCGTCTTGTTGGGTGTATGAAAGAACATATCCACATTGTCATTGGACAGGATCTTGTATTTTGCAGCATTATGCAGCGTAAACTGCTCCCACTTGGTGATGCGTTTTGTCTCTTTCTTGTAATAAGGCAGCCTGTCCAAGATAATGAATATCTGAAAATAAGGGCATTTATTTGCACGTATATTGGCTGTTTCGCCGAGCATATTCTCAAAGTAGTTGTTCGAGTTTTGAGAATAGTTTTGCATAACAAACTTAACTGCAATTCCAGCAATGGGAATGTCTTTATGTGTTGTTGCCTCCTTCTTTGAGATAGTAATATCCACCTTTTTATCCACATATCGTCCCATAATGCTCCCTTCCTTGTCATTGCCCACTCCCTGTGACTGAATGGAGAAAGAAGCACCCAAACGATATACTAAGTCATGCGCGATAGCACCATGCAACGGTTTTAGTTTCGCCGTACTGCGTGATGTCCCCGATTGCACAAATTGATTAAAAGAGAGTGAGAGGACATTCAGAAACCCCTGATTGGTCAAGGGGTATGAAATTTGCTGTGTTTGCATAGTTTTCTATTTGAAAGTTAATATATTTTTCTAAATCTTTGGAGTTGAACGTGTAGTAACCGCCACTTTTGTAGCACTTTAAGGTGTGTATATAACGGATAAAACAGTCAGACTTAATAAGACTTTCCAATATGCAGAATGGCACATTGGTTAGCATATATAGCCCGCTATATACACCACTTCCAGCATGAACAGGCTCCATGCGGATGCTGTCCACATCTTTGATAATGGTATTGATGGCTACTTTGTCCGTATAGACATCTTTCAGGGCTTGGGTGCGTCCGTACAAGTACCATTCGGGATTCGTTGATTCGGCTTTCCCTTTGAGTAGTGTCGCTTTCTGTGTCTCCATATAGGTTTTAATCGCCACATTCTGAAATAGTATGTCTTTGGAAATCGGTTTTCCGTTTTTATCATAAGGAAAGAAAGCGCGATTCCATTTGCCTGTGGAGGCTTTCAAAATCGGTATTGTGTATTCTGAAAAAGGTAGGTCTCCAATAAAAACACTATCTGCAAGTGTTGCAAAACCATTTTTAACGACACACCACTTGCGTATTGTAGTAGAGCGTAGTTGTTTTAACGTTTGCAACTCTTGCTTGGTTGCCAAATAGAATTTGCCCTCAATTGAAATATCCTCAAGGTGTAATTGCTTCTGTCGTTTAGGTTTATGCTCCTGCTCATCGTACAGGTAATAGTTCACTGTTTCGCTTGTACGGGCTTTGTTAAAATATGAGATTAGAGTATAAGTAGTAGCCCCTGCGAAAGGCTGGTAATGTCCTAAATCCATCAAGGTGCATAGCGTTTTCTTGGCAAGGATATATGTCCGCATATTCGTCGCCGCTACACTATTGAGCCATGAACTTGGTGTAATATAGCACAGACGTCCCGTCGAATTGAGCATCCGAAATCCTATTTCAAAAAAGACGAGATAGATATCCGTCATTCCTGCATTGGCAAAATGAAAACGCTTGACATTTTGATATTGCGTATTCAGATTGTGAACTCGCACATAAGGAGGGTTTCCGACCACAAAATCCATTGCACCATCAAAACACATTACAGAAAGAGCATCTTGATGAAGAATGTCCCATTGCACATTGTTTATCTGATATTTACGGGCAACAAGATTGAGATTGTATAGACAATTTTCATAGGCTTCCTGCTCTAACTCTATGCCGTGGATGTATTGCTCCAGATGTTTTTTCAGTGTGCCTGTATCGGAATCGGTTTGCAGATATGCAGAGCAATAACGCTCCACAATTTCGCACAAGAAAGCACCATCACCACAACTGTTGTCGATGATATGCTTTTGCAGAATATCTGTACCCGCATATTGGCAGATATCCAAGATGTTTTTAACAAGAAATGCAGGAGTAAAGACTTGTCCGCTATGCTTAACAAGGTTCTGCTTTTCTCCCATCAAATTGGTCTTATCCGGCAGCGACGACGGATAAAAATCACCCTTTTCGGTATGGTTTGCAGACTTGGAATTGTTGTTTTTTGCCATATAGATTGATAGATTTATGCAATGCTATCAATCTCGTAAGAACGGATAAAAAATGGGCTTCCTTATCCGTTCAGTAGGCGTCTCGCATAGCCTCCACAAGTACGATAAGAAAGTCCATATCTGGACTTTGGCTTATCTCTGTACTTGCGGACGCTATACACCAATCCGATTAGTAATTATTTCTGTGGTTTCAAATTAAGTTTGCGAGACTTTACTGAACGCGAAATAATAGCCAATGCTGTTATAAATATGTCGTTGCATCGCCTTACCGATGCGCGGTTATGCCATAGGCGGAGTTGGTTTTAGTTGGTTGATATTTTATCGTTTACGGCTGCAAAGATACACGTTTTTAAGCAAATATGCAAGAGGTGTTAGCAGTTTGATTGTTTACGTTGGGCTTTACAACGGGCGATTTAGCATCTACAAATTGGCAGAGCGGGCAATGGTAGGGAGTTCTATTCAGCCCACAGGGCTTCGCCTCGTTAGGAGCACCCCCATTTCGTCCACGGACTTATGGGAACCCCGCAGGCACTCAGTGCGCGATGCACACCGGCCTTACGCTTCACGCCCTGCTAAGAAACAATACTACTTTGCTACTGCCATTCCTGTTTTTGGCGTAATAGTTGTGTATCCATTGCCTATCCCTTGCTGATGGTGCACTAAAAGCAACGGAAAGGAGGCGGCATAGGCACGATGAATGTGCGGTATGCATACGGTATGCTCATTGTCATGAATGCTAAACGAACCGATTATCTACCGTGTATCAACCGTATATCAACCGTATATCTACCGTGTATGTACTACCATAGTTTACTGCGTTGAACAATGGTAAACACAATATGAGAGCAAAATTACCATAATCCACGGAAAGAGTACCCCGATTACGGAAAAAATAAGGAACGTTTGTAGATGTTCGTTTTTTGTAGTAATTTTGCCACAGATTGATTGGAAGTTGAAGCGTTGTGCTGTAGGAGGTTAGAGGTTAGAGCGTATGAACCACCAACGCGCAGCCGCTAACGTGCAACCCATTAACGTATCACCACCAACGTGTAACCATCAACGTGTAACCATCAACCCTTTAACAATATGTTTGGAATAGGATTACCTGAAATCATTTTTATCGCACTCATTGTGCTGCTGTTCTTCGGCGGCAAGAAGATACCCGAAATGATGCGCGGTTTGGGCAAAGGCGTGCGCAGTTTCAAAGACGGAATGAACGACATTAAGGACGAGGTGGAGAAAGCCGACCCGACTAAGAACGACGCCAAGACGGAAAGCCCCAAGCAGGAGGACAAGGAAACCGCCAAGCAAGACTAACCCCGCCCGATATGGAGCAACAGATGTCGTTTTGGGAACATCTCGACGTGCTACGCGGTGTGCTTGTGCGCATAGCCGTTGTGGTGTTGGTGTGCGCGGTGGTGGCATTCTGCTTCAAGGACGGTCTGTTTGCGCTGCTGCTTGCGCCTAACAGTCCCGACTTTTTTCTCTATCGTCTGCTGGCACGCATTATGCCCGATATGGCGTTTCCAGCGGCAGCCATTGAGATAATCAACACGGGGCTGGCAGACCAGTTCACCATCCATATCAAGACGGCCTGCTATGTAGGGTTGGTGTGCGCCTCGCCGTATATCCTGTATGCCCTGCTGCGGTTTGTCGCCCCTGCGTTGTACACCCGCGAGAAACACTACGTCTATCGTCTGGTGGGGTGGGGGTATCTGCTGTTTATGGCGGGCGTGGCGTTGTCCTACTGCGTTATTTTCCCCTTCGCTTTCCGCTTCCTGGGTACGTATCAGGTCAGCGGAGAGGTGACGAACAAGATTACGCTGCAGTCGTATATGTCCACTTTCTGGACGATGGCACTGCTGATGGGGCTGTTGTTCGAGGTGCCGATCGTCTGCTGGACGCTCGGGCGTATGGGACTGCTGACCGCCCCGCTGATGCACCGTTACCGCCGCCACGTGATAGTGGTGATACTCATTCTTGCCGCCGTCATCACCCCCACCACAGACGTGTTTACGCTGTTGCTCGTCTCCGTACCGATATACCTGCTCTATGAAATCAGCATCCTCCTCGTCCCCAAAGGCGAAACAAGAGAGGCAAACACATAATAGTCATTGATTCTATAGCCCCTCCTCTGGAGGGGTTGGGGAGGTCTTCGGGTTATTATCGGGTTATCACCGAGAGGATACCGAGTGTTTCACGATATTCCCCACCCTCTTTCCCGCGACTGCCTGTATGTTATGGGCAGTCGTTTTTTATATCGCCTATATCGCGCCCCCATTGCCCCTACCGGTAAACCTGCCCCATAAACCTTGTCCACCTACCCACAGAGCAGACTCTTTCTTATCCTACTTTTTGTACCTACATTTCTTAACCATTCCTTCGCCCCGTCAAACCGCCACCCTTCAGCAAGGGATAAGCAAGGGATAAGCAACCCATAAGCAAGGGATACGCACCCCCTGCCATACTTTTACCACATCTTTCTTATACAGATTTCGCCACATTTTTCATAGTTTGTTGATATTTCCATTTGCGTATCTGCCAAAGATATAGTAATTTTGCACTCGATACAGACCATTCGGCGGAAAGGGGTGCGCCGAAGGTCGCAGATGACATATCACTCCTAACTTTAGCGTTTGCTATTGTTCTATTCGCATTGAAATGTAGGAACCTTCAAGCACGAAAACAGGAACAAGTCAGGCAAACGTCCGTGTTATTTCACGCGGGCGTGACTTGTGTTTTCAGAGGCATCCTACAGCCACAATGCGAGCAAGTCCCGCTCGCGTTTTTTATGTGTATAGGTCAGTACCTGCGCTCCAAAAAAAAAATTCATTATCAATAATGTACACAACAAAATACTACTGATACAATGAAAAAGTTATCTATTATCTCACTATTATGCCTCATTGCTATTGGCAATTTGCAGGCTTATGACTTTGAAACAGATGGTATCTATTACAACATCTTGCAAGATGGTATTTCGGGGAAGATTGAAGTTACTCACAATGGAAAACCCAACACTTACTCCGACACCATAACCCTGCCAACTCGGGGTTTTGTTTATAATCCTAATAAGCAAGGAGTATTCTATAACATCGTAAGCATCGGGGATAGTGCATTCTATGATTGTTCTGACCTCAAAGATGTACATTATGGAAGCCTTATTACTCATATTGGTTCCTATGCTTTCTTTGGTTGCACTCAACTGACAGACTTTAATTTCTTCTATAGTGAGATTGAAGACCACGCTTTTGAAAATTGCAGTGGAATAACATCAATCACTATTCTCGAAACCTCAAAGCAATTATCTATCGGAGATTCCGTCTTTGTCGGTTGTACCGGACTGACAACAATAACATGTTACTCCAAAGTGCCACCTTCTATCGCAACAAATGCTTTCGCAGGTCTTGACCTTGCACACATTCAACTATACATCCCATACACCTATCGGAGTGCTTATTACAACGACCCTGTATGGGGACAAATGGATATACACTACGTTTCTGTCCCTTATCCGACAGACTATAAATATCTTTCATCTGACCTTTTGTGTCTTAAGTTTTTTGGATGGGTGATTATGTGGATGGCTATAATCTTTCTGATGGTACGCTTTGCAAGACGTAACCCGACAGGTTACGATACAAACTATCGTAAACGATTACGCATAGTATTAGGGACAATTGTAGCCGTATTGTACCTCGGTCGCTTTATTATATGCGTATTGCAAGCACCACAGTTATATACATATTATTGTTCCTACAACTATGGAGCGCATTTCTCCTCTGTGGACGTAGCATACGGAGTTAGTCACCCGCTTATAGAGATTGTTCCAAGAACACTTTCGGATGTAGCGATCTTTGCGATACCAACTTACAAAGATTTCCTGCTACTTGAAGCCGTGCATTCCTTAGGTTTTGGTATTGCACTTGCCCTATACATCTTCCTGTTCAAAAGAACTGCATGTACTAATTGGGCAAAAATTCGCAAAACCATAGGATATGTGTTACTATTGCTTGTTCTGCCTCAGGTACTGGATATGAGATACTTTGACATTAACGACTTTGCCTCTGCGGCTGTTGTATTGCTCCTCGTCTGGCTGTTTGCACGGACATATAAGAGAGATGCAGTTGTATCAGTGCCATTGGCAGGAACAGGACAAGCAGGGATTAAAGACTTTGAACCCATTGCTCCGGAAGAACTCAACATATCTCCATCCGCCGACACACCAACCGAAGAACTTTCCGCAGAACAAAAGCATGTACATATTATCAAGGAACGCCATACAAAAGAAAAGTTACAAAATCTGTGGCATCGCTTTACCAAGATACTTGGAAAAACTCCAAAGCCTAAATTCTCACTACCACTCATACTCGGAATATTTGCTATTCTTACGTTGGTAACTGCAATCGTACTATCTGTTCTGTACTACACTAAATATGACTTTTCAGAGTCTTATGTGAAAGAATATAATATGTATATAGATAAATATGGTGGTTATAAATGGGAAGATGCCCAGAAATATAATCATATAGATAACAAATTAGGAAAACCTATAACAGGAGATATGGGCTTATGGAAAAATTATACACGAAAAGATAATGGTTATTATTCCTATTGGGGAAGTGTGTGGATTGTTGCGTATGACATTACATCTTTAGGATATTCCAAAGATGACTCCGAACAATATGTACAGGATATATGGCATAAATACAAAGATATATATGGTGATGATGCAAAATTACAAGCAAACACATCACATTCAGATGATAAAGCGGATTATGTAGTAATGTATATTACTTCAACAACTCTTGATTATGCCATTAAGTATATGAAAGAAGGGAAGAAGCATATTTCATATGAGAAAAATGTACTTCACCTAATCACTTGCTACAATGGCATAGCATGCGAAAGAACCATAATATTCGCAGGAAACTTATTGCCAACATTTGGCATACCTTCGCAGTATAGTTCAAATATAATTTACCGAAAAGTTGGCATTTTATCCATTGTTTTCTACATTCTATTCAGTATCTTTGCCACCTTATGGGGAGTGGCTACACTCAAAAAAATGCGTATAGAATGTCGAAATGTGCATGCATATCGGCTGTGTATATACCTATTCATCAACATTCTGATAGATATAATTTTGCTTCCTATATTTATGAAAGTGGACGACCACGATTTTGATGATTTCTTTTGGAGTGTATGCTTTCCATTACTCCTTGATATGTTCATTCTGAAACCGCTATTGTTTGGCTATGTACATAAGCGTTCTTTTACAGACTACCGCTTTGACTACTTAGTTCCCAATTGGCAGAAACAATCCATTGGCAGATATTCAAGCAACCAAGTCGCTATACGAGGATGTATCATATTCGTTATTTACCCAATCTTCCACATTATGGCATTACCA
>CAKVBV010000071.1 GCA_934725535.1 uncultured Bacteroidales bacterium
ACTGTTTATGGCAGCAATGAATCCGAACTATTTGCTGCAAATTATAAAAAATGCTAACTTTTGATGCGGTTGCCCTGTAAGTGATGCGTGTTATAAAGTATTGTATTTATTTTAACAATTACGTCTTTTGCTGCGTGTAACGACCTGCTATCCTCTCGCTATCCTCCGCTTATCCTCTCGTTAATGGTATGCATTTACAATTATTAACTTTTGTACAATTACAAAGAAAAACGTAACTTCATTTGGCAAATTACTCATTTTGTATTACCTTTGCAAAGTAAATAGAATGGCTGTTATCCATAAAGTGAAACAGTTATCGATAAAGTAACATCGTATGAGTAAGTATAATTGGACATTTGCCACGATAGGTGGTACGACCCGCGTAAAGATTCAATCCGGTGAGGATATTCGTCATTTAGGTGAATTGGACGAGAAATTATGGACGGTGCTTTCCTGTCCTGTAACAGGACTTGAGATACCAGAAGACAGTCTGCAAACAGTGGATATTTCCAGCGACGGGAAGATTCACGTGCAAGAAGTGGTTGCGACCGCCGATTGGCTGTGCAAGCAACTGCGCGACCCCGATGTGTTGCTTGCGGGCAAAGCACAAGTACGGTTGTCGGATATAGCGAATGCCGAATTGCAGACAACGGCACAGAAGGTGGCACAAGACGGCATAGTAACCTTGGAAAGTGTGGACGCCGCTATTGCCAGTATTCATATAGAGACGAAAGCACTTCCCGAAGCCCCCTACTCTGCAGACATTATCAGTGCATACAAGGGGTGCCAACAAGGGTATTCCGACTATTACGCCACCGCACATCTGCAGTCGTTGGGATTGGCGACATTGCCCGCAGACGCGGTAGTACCAGGAATACAGGAAGACGAGTTCCGTGAGATGGGAGCAAAGATAGCCGCCTACGAAGCCGCCGTGGCAAAGGTGAATAATGCGAATGTAGCCGCATTGAGTGCAGCACAGGCTGAATTTGTGCCGTTGCGCAAACTGCTGCTATTGACACGGGACTTCTACACGCTGTTGCGCAATTTTGTGTCGTTTCAAGATTTCTATGCAAAACGCACATTAGCAGCAATCGGGAAAGCAGATACAGAAAACAGGTGGGCTATTTTTCAAGCGGGAACATTGGTGATAGACCAACGCGCCTGCCACCTGGGCTTGCGCGTGAACGATATGGCAAAGCACAATGCACAGGCGGCGGCAAGCGGTATGTTTCTCATCTATTGCAACTGCACGTATCAGGCGACAGGCGAAAAGATGCAGATAGTGGCTGCTATGACCGTGGGCGATATCCGTAATTTGAAAGTAGGCAAACATGCCCTGTTTTATGACCGTCAAGGGCGCGATTGGGAAGCAGAAGTGGTGAAGATTATCGACAACCCGATATCCATAGCACAGGCTTTCTGGAGCCCCTA
Organism: uncultured Bacteroidales bacterium; assembly: GCA_934725535.1. Lineage (GTDB taxonomy): Bacteria > Bacteroidota > Bacteroidia > Bacteroidales > Paludibacteraceae > Colicola. The sequence continues at coordinate 1,432 of CAKVBV010000071.1, forward strand.
TCGCAAGTTCGGGGAATGGCTGACGAACCTCATCAACAAGTCGGCGGCAGACAAGGAGAGCAAAGCCTTTTCGGACATCACGGCAAAGGTGCAGGAGAATGCACAAAAGCCAGCGGAGGAAAAGCAGGGAGAGAAAGTGCAAGCGTTTGACATTGCCAAGTTCGCCGGAATCTTTGCTGCCATAGGTATGGCGGTGGGCTATATCGGGGCGTTTATCACGAGTGTGGTGGGCGGTTTCGCCAAACTGACATGGTGGCAAGACTTGTTGGCAATAGTGGCTATACTATTGGTAATCAGCGGTCCAGCAATGATAATGGCATGGTTCAAACTGCGTAAGCGCAACCTGTCACCACTGCTGAATGCGAACGGTTGGGCGGTGAATGCCGACGCGATAGTGAGTGTGATGTTTGGCGGGACACTGACCGAACAGGCACAGTTTCCGCTGCTGAAAGCCCCCAAAGGCAAACTCGGCAAGGGCGGGAAATGGGCGATAGCCATCGGTGCCGTGGTTGTGGCAGCAGGAATAGCGGCATTGGTGCTGTACTTGTTGGGCTACAGCCCTTGCTCATGCTGTTAAACAGAGGACCATTGCTTGTATCATTTCAATCATTCGCGATATGAAAAACCCATCAAAAAAGGTAGCATTGGTGTTAGCCTCAGGCGGAGCCCGCGGTATGGCACATATAGGTGCCATAGAGGAGCTGGAAACGCGCGGTTATGAAATCACCAGTATAGCGGGGGCATCGATAGGTGCAATGATAGCCGGAATGTATGCCTCCGGCAGATTGAAAGAAGCCAAAGAGTGGTTCCTGCAAATAGACAAACAGCGAATCCTGCAAATGGGGGATTTGTCGTTGAGTCTCAGCCACTTGGTGAAAGGCGACAAGGTTATCAACGAACTGCAAAAAGTGGTGCCGGACTGCCGTATAGAAGAACTACGTATCCCATGCAGTATCGTGGCAAGCGATATGGTGAGTAGTGAGGAGGTGGTTTTCGAGACGGGAAGTCTGTGGGAAGCAATACGCGCGTCAATAAGTATTCCGCTATTCTTCAAGCCTGTGAAACACGGCGAACAGGTACTCATTGACGGTGGTATTCTCAATGCCCTGCCTTTGGACAGAGTGCACCGCAATGAAGGCGACCTGCTGGTAGCGATGAACATCTCCGCCCGCGACACGATGGAGTTGGAGGAAGTGAAACACGCTACGTTGCCCAAGTTCCTGACCGAGATACCTGCAGTAAACAAGTTTTTGGAAGATACGCACCAAACAGAATTGTCACCGTCGGTCAACTATATCTCGCTGCTAAACCGTATGACGGATATGATGATTCAGCATAACACAATGATGATGACCCGCCTTATGCACCCCGATATACTTGCTGAAATGCCACAAGGAGCCTATTCGACTTTCGCTTTTGACCAAACAGCGCAATTGATAGAGCATGGTCGCCGGTTGATGCACGATGCAATCAACCGCTACGAACAAGGTGAAGAATAAGTTCAGCCTAATTCTTCGATTTCGGAGATTAGGGCTGTACAGCAGGAATGGCCGCAATCATCCGTTTGCTGATATTGGATGGAGCGGTCGGTTTGGACGAAGAGGGTGTGCATCTGTTCGCCGAGATGGAGTTCTTTCACGTAGTTGATGTCAAGGCGGAAAGGTCGGTCCGTATGGTGCCACGTGCAGGCGTTGAGCATCCATTCGAGATAGCGGCACGAGTTGCAATGGCGGTTGTAGTCCACATCGGAGTACTGAATCGTGTGCGGGACAGAATCTGCCGCAATAGTATCTGATTGTAATCGCGCCTCGTCCACGTGGATAGGCAACAGGCGTACAGGTTTTGCTATCTGCAGCACCTCACCATCCACTGCCCCAGCAAACATAGGCAGGTCGAAGACATTGACTATCTCACGTTTCTCCAAGTCCAATACCGCCCATACGGATTTGGCAATACCGAGGAGTTCCTCTGTACCATCCTCATTGCGGATATACAACCGATAGTCGCGCACAGAGAGCATGTGCGCATCTTGCTCAATCCATGTCTCGATAGTCAGCACCTCACCATGACGCGGCAGGTAGCGCATCTCCAGATTGAGACGCGTGATAATCCACGTATAGCCCATGGGCAAGAGGTCTGGAATACCGAAACCCAACTCGTCCGCCACGCGACCGGCGACATTGAGCAGGTAGTTCTCCAACGTATGCAAACGCAGACGACGGTCTGCATCAACGTCTTGATACTGAACGGTATAAGTGTATTTATATTTCATTAGTTGAGTGTTTATAGCAGTGGGATAGCAGATAGTAGAAGTACCTGCTATTCCTCAATCGGGAAAACGCCCGTAGGTCGGAGAATGGTGTAGTTGGTCATCTCCTGATTGGAGCGGAAACCAACCCCTTGAATGATAGATTTGGCTTTGGTGATGACGATGGCAGAGTCGGAATAGACACACTCCGACTTCTGGTCCCAATATAATAAAGGTGTCTCGAACATCTCGCCCTCAAGATTGATGGCTTTGACATTGCCGCGCAAAGTCCACCGTTGGGCGGGTTCGTTGTAGTAGGCATAGTCGACTTCAACGGTGGCATCTGCCTGTAAATCAGCATTGAATTTCTCCAAATAGATACCCGCTGGGAACTCCCAATAAGGTGTATCCGCCTTGTCGAAGATGAGCCACTTAGCCGAAGTGATACGGTAACGGGTGATGCCGGAGTCGGATATGAGCGTGGTCACCTCCTGCGCGTCCAAAGCAGGCATGGCAGAACGGTCAGTAACAGCATCCGCACGCAGGCGCACATCATGGCGTTGGCACGCCACTACACCCGCCACAAGCAACACCAAGAGGACCACTCGCGTGATTCTCTCAGTGCTGAATATGTGGGGTACGTTCACTCGGATTTCGGTTAAAAATCAGTCTGACATATAACCAACCTATAACCAACCACTAACAAATAGCAGTCCTTATTCCGCCTTCGGGGTGCAAATGGTGGTCTTGTTGATCCAACCGCCCACACGGATAGGCTCGTTGAGGTTCATCTCCTTGTGGAAGAAGATGTCTTCCTTGCTCGGGAAATACTGTGAGTATGTGGCAATCAACTTGTTAGCATCTGCAGCACAAGAGGAGTCCACCTGTTTTGCCTTGCGGAACATGTCCACTGCGCACCAATATACGGAACGGCTCATAATGGGGTCGTCCGACACTTTGGCATTGGCATAGCACAGACCGATAAGGATGTAGTAGCGACCGTCCTCTTTGTTGATTTCAGCAGCCTTGTAGGCATAGTTGGCAGCCTGCTGGAAGTTCTTGAGGTTAGCATAATAAACAAGGGCGATATTGTAGAGGTAATCTGCCTTATCTTCCTCAGTAGTAGCCAGTTGCAGTGCTTGGTCGTAGTATGCAAGAGCCCCCTTCGGGTCGTCTTTCTTGAGGCACATCTTGGCACAACCGGCAGCGGACTCATCGGTCGGTTTGAGTTTGTGAGCAGCCTCAGCAGCAGCGAAATACACCTCGCTCTCGGTGCAACCCAAGCGGCGATAGAGTTTCATAACCGCATTAAGATGGTCGAGGTCGGAGGCATGTGTTTGTACATCAGCCGCATACATCTGGTCCATCTGACCACAGTCAGCGGCACCCGAAGCGGCATAGAGACGGTCGATATAGTTCTTCTGCGGCTGTACCTCAGTGGCACGCTTACCACCTGCAGCAGCGATTTGCTCCATCAGCCCCGAAACGGTCTGATAATCTTTGAGGAACTGGTCGCTGTACTGGTCGGGATTGGACTTGTAGATATTGTAACTGACCTCCACCAACTTACGAAGTACAATGATTTGCGAGTTGGCACCCATACCAGCCACAGACTCCTTCAGCCACTCATAAGCGGGCATAGCCAATTCGTCTTCCGGGTAGTACTTGAGATAGTCTATTGCCTTGAGTCCCAGCACATAAGCGTCCGGATACTTGGTGTCATCGAAGTACTTGATACGCTCGTCGTGCAACTTGAGAATCATCTCGCGCCATTTGTTTTTCTCTTCAGGAGTTTGTGCGTTTTCGTATTCGTATTCCAAGATTTTGTTGCCATCGATGTAGATGTTTTTATGGAAGTCCGGGCGGCTCTGATACAACTCCAACCAAACGGGATAGGCATCCTTGTACTGCCCATTCTTCACAGACTCATGCGCAAGCGAGAGATGTTCAAGGCACTCCTCATCGGACAATACTTTTGTTTGTTCCACTACGGGTTGCTCCTCACCCTTCTTGGGTTTCTTGGCAAAACTTGCCATTGGAACGGCTACACAAAGTGCAATAATCAATAACTTCTTCATATTTTTGGTATTAATCTTTTATTTTATACTTATAATTTACGCTTGAAGAACCAGTTTTCGGCAATGGCAGCATTCACCACAAACCGCAGATAGTTCTCGGTCAGTTGTCCCGTACCGCCACCGCGATGCCCGTATTCAAAAGTGGTGTTGATGACCGTTCCCACTGTGCGGAGCGGAAAACCCATACCTACCGACACACCCAAATCGGGCTGCGAAAGACCTTGTGTGTAGGATGTGGTGTAGTTGAATCCAACCCGCCACAACATACGCTCGGCATAGTTGCGGCTCATCGGGTTGTGACGATACTCCACACCCGCTGCCCAACGCTGACGATTCTTCAACGCACCTTTCTGATTAAAGTACAGCGTATTAGACCAATCTTGACATTGGTAGTCAAGGGCAAGTGTGAGCCTGTTATCATACACATAACTGATGCCCGCACCGTACATCATCGGCAACTCGAATGCTCCATTCAACGTGGTCACGGTGTCCGCAGTAGTGGTCTCCACCTGTGTATATTCACTACGCGAGAAGCGTTGTTTGTTCTCAAATACACCACCCAATACAATGGTGTGCTTGCCGAAAGTATGGAAGAACTGCGCCCCGTAGCGCAGACGCAAACTATTGATTTTCAGTATATCGGACTGCGATACATTATTGAGCGACGACTCCGTAAAGGTCAGCGCACGCGATTGCGTCACATTGCCGAACATATAATACACGTTGGCTCCCAATGCCACCCAATCGCAGATATTGAAACTCAATCCGCCATACACCTGCGTAAATCCGCCTTCCCCCGAATAGGCTTTGGTAAAGTGGTAGTCGGAGTTCAGCGAGTCGGTCAGTGAGAAATTGTAACCCATTGCAGAATAGGGCGTTAACCCTGCCGAGAAAGCAATATACCTGCGCCATATCGGGAACTGCAACGTCACGTATTCGAGGTTGCCATTCATCCTGTTGCGTGTGCCAAAAGCATCGCCATAGTTGGTGTAGAGCAGCGAACCCGCGATGTCGAACATGAACGTCATCGAGTCGCAAGCCGTATATGATGCAGGTTGTGCAGGGTTGATGGCTTTAGAAGAGCGCATACCAACCCCTACTCCACCCATCGCACGATACGCCCCGGGCACGTTGTCGTTCAGTTCTCCGTATCCGAAACGTGACGACGGCGACGACGTAGCATTCTGTGCCCACGCGCCAATTGCCAGTGCGGCAACCGCTATCACAACTAAAAATCTTCTCATATCCTATGCCTTCTCTGCCTTGTTAAATTCCAATATGCCGTTCAGTCCCTTCAGCACCAAGTGCGGTTCGTGCCGTACTTCGATTTGCAAGTTCCCTAATATATAAGGTGCGTTTCCGCCCGTGACAAACGTCACAAACGGCGTACCTTGGTCGGTCAAGGCACGCATATACCCTTTTACCTCAAAAATTATGCCACGCACAACGCCTGCCGCAATTGCCTCATTGGTATTCTTGCCGAAGAGTGGCAGGAAAGCATTCTCTTCGACTTCTACTGCAGGCAGTTTCTTGGTCATCTGGCGCAGTACGGTCAGCCGCATCTTTAGCCCGGGTGCTATATTGCCCCCCTGAAACCCTTGTGTGGCAGATACGAAATCATACGTGATGGCAGAGCCTGCATCCACAATAAGAAGGTTCTTGTCAGGGCAGATATACGAAGCCCCCACCGCAGAGGCAATGCGGTCTTGCCCAAGCGTTTCGGGTGTCCGATAGCAGTTGGGTATAGGCAACGGCGTCAGGTGGTCGAAGAGTATGAACCGCCGTGACAGCCGGCTTAGTGCGTTGACCACTGCGGGGTCTATGTTCGCTACCGAAGATACGATGCTATCCGTGATAGGATACAGCGAGAACAGCCGCTCCACATCCGCCGATGTAAACGTCTTGTACATCAAGTTCTTAGCAATGGTCCCGTCCTCTCGGAACAATGCTATCTTGGTGCGCGAATTGCCTTGATCAATACACAGATTCATATCATTCGCTATATTTCGATAGACGTATATAAGAAGCGCTTGATGCTCTTCTTGGGCGTCTTCTCGAACTCATGCGGGAAGAGACGTACCTTGTTTATCTGCTCATAAGCAGCCAATTGCGCATTGAGTTGCTTGCGGTTCTCCTCCATGGCGGCATCCAACTGCTCTGCTGTCAAGTGTGCAGCGTCCACAGCCTCATAGTCGGGGCAAACCAACGCCACCAACCTGTTGTCCTGTTGCAGCACCAACGACTCCAGCACGTACGGCATATTGTTCATCTTCGCCTCTATCTCTTCGGGGTAGATGTTCTGCCCATTGGGTCCGAGGAGCATAGTCTTGTTGCGCCCTTTGATGTAAAGGAATCCATCCTTGTCCAATACGCCCAAATCGCCCGTGCGCAGCCAACCGTCGTCCGTAAACACCTCGCGCGTTGCCTCCTCGTTCTTGTAGTAGCCCAGCATCAGGTGCTCGCCACGCACCTGTATCTCCCCCACTCCGTCGGCGTTGGCGTTCACAATGCGTATCTCCATCAGTCCGGGGAACGCCTGCCCGCAGGAGTACGGCTTGAAGTCTTTCCAATAGGTGTAACTGATGATAGGTGCCGTTTCTGTCATGCCATAACCCACCGTCACGGGGAAATGGATACGGTGCAAGAACGTCTCCACCTCCGCATTCAGTGGTGCTCCGCCCACGATTATCTGCGAGAATTCCCCGCCAAACGATTCTATCAGTTGGTCGTGAATCTTGTGCAGCACCACCTCGTCAAGCAATGGCACCTTGAGCACCCAACTGATTGGTGCTTTGGATATTACGGGTGCTATCTGCTTGCGATACACCTTCTCCAATATCAGCGGCACCGACATTATCAGGGTCGGCTTCACTTCCTTGAACGCCTTCACCAGTATCTTCGGCGATGGCGTGCGTCCGATGAACCACGTATGCCCGCCTACCGACAACGCCCCAAGGAAGTCCACCGCGCACCCGAAGGCGTGTGCCAACGGCAGGAATGCCACTTGCCGGCAACCTCTGAACACCTGCTTGCTGCGTTTCGAGAGCACTATATTGCCTGCCAAAGCGTTAGCAGGCGTCATCACGCCCTTCGAGAAACCCGTCGTGCCCGAAGTGTAGTTGATAGAAGCCAATTCGGCATTACTCCTCTCTATATAATGTACATCGTCGCGGGTGAAACCATTCGGGTATTTGGCTGCAAACAGGTTGTCTATTGTTGCTTTGTCAATATGCACATCTTCCGGCAAGCGGTTGATAATCACACTCATATCATTGAGCGAGAACACCACTTTCACCATCGGAATCTGCTCGGCATCAATGCTCTCCCATATTGCATCGGCAATAAACAGCAACGAGGTCTCCGAGTGGTTGATGATGTGTATCGCGTCGTTGGCTTTGAAGTCGTGCAGTATCGGCACAATCACCGCGCCATACGTGATACTTGCCAAGTACACCAACGCCCAGTTGCACGAGTTCTTGCCCATCACCGCCACGCGGTCGCCTTCGCGCACACCGCACTGCTCAAACAGCAGGTGCAGGCGGGCTATCTGCTCTGCTACTTCGCTGTAAGTCAGTGTATTCTTTGTTCCATAGTCCGTCATCGCCTCCAACTCCCAGTTGTCGCGAAACGAATCCTCATAGATTTTAATGAGATTTTCTTCAGGTTTGGTCAGCATATTGTTAAGATGTTAGATTGCATATTGTGCAGTACGCCTATTGTTCTACGGCAGGCGGTAATTCGCCCACGCCATCTTCCAGCGGGTCTGCGGGTGTCTGCGGGCGAATTGCTTTCACGGAGATGATGGAATCCACCACAAACTGGCTGTTTCCGCGCCATGGCAGTGTACCGAGGTAGCGTTTCCAATGCAGTTTTATCTGCCTGCCCGAGTTGCTGTCTATCTGCTCTGCCACGCGCTCGTCCGTCACCGAGAACTTGAACTCGTTGGACTGTATGGTCGCACTGGTATTCTTCGAATTGTAGCCGGTTTGTATCATCTTCCCTTCGTAGGTCTTGAAGATGAAACCTTCGCGCTGGAAGTAGTTGATATCGCCCTCGTTGGTCCCTTCGCTGTACACGAAGCAGAACTTGAAGAACACGAACCCCGCCAATGCGAGCACCACGATGCTCACCACGCTTGTAATCACTTTACCTTTCGTTGTCATAATCATTCTCCTTTCTGTTTGGCACATAGCCCTTTACCGACAAAATGCCAAAATTCGCGCAAAGGTACGAAAAAATCCCTACCCTTACAAATTAAAATACATATCGCCTTGGCAGTACACTATCTTGTACACCTTCCAATGCTGATACAAAGATAATACAAAATCGTCCAAAATCCAAATTTATTTTCGTTTTTTCGCCAAAATGGTGCATTTTGTGTTTTTGGCTTGTAAGCCACTGAATATCAATGCCAAAAAATCTTCATTTTTCAGTGGTTTCTATGCATTTTTCCAAAAATGGCGTTTTAAACAAAAATTATCTTTCAATTCTACAAAACGCCTTACCACAATAGCATCCCAAAATAACCAAAACACGGACAACCGACAAGACCATTGTTCTCCATTAATC
>CAKVBV010000072.1 GCA_934725535.1 uncultured Bacteroidales bacterium
ACTGCGTTTCCACTCGAAGCCTATCTCGGTACGGCTTTCCATGTCGCAGTCGATAGTACCGTGCAGGAACACCGACTTGGCGGATATGCCGTCTGCCTCACCGGTGGAGAGGGTGATGGCTTTGGTGGTCATCTCCTGCCAGTCGCTGTAGATAGTTCCGCCCTCGGCGGTAGTCAGCAGACTGCGGTAGTAATAGCGTGTGTCAGGGAACAGGTTGTTGATTTTCACCATGTTGTTGCTTACGCCTGCAATCTGCGTCTCGCTCTGCGATGTGCCATACTCCACTGCCTCTTCGACCAATGTAGCATCACCGTAGTTGCACGAGGTTGCCAACAGCATATAGGTCTGACCGTACTGTGTGAGGGTGGGGGTAGTTACTATGACAGGTTTCGTGGTGAAGGTGACAGGAGAGGTATAGACACTTGATGTCCTTTCTGCAATATATACATCATCGAACACTATATCTACTTGCGACTCTGCAAAAAGGCAAATACGACTCCACTCGTAGGTATAATTCAATCTAAAGACCCCGATATACTCCGTCTCTATGGTGGTCGGACGAATAGAAATAATGGTATTATCTATACTCTCATAAGTGGATGGCGTAGAATATCCATAACTGATTCCGATTCCTGCCTTGCAGTTTGCAGAGGAATCTTGTTTACAACTAATTTTTACCCTAACAATGTACTCTTTACCTGCTTCTATAGTAAAATCATGATATAAGTAACTATCACTAACCGTTTTAGAAGGAGAAAATACACATTGATATTTATCCTTATCATACTTTCCACCCGTTTTTTCTCTACCCCAATAGTTCGTATGTTTATAATTTCCAGTTTTCCACCCATCCAATTTATCCCCCTCAAAATCTTCCGTAAGACACGTAGCATTGAAGACTTTTGTATCCGACACAACGAATCCACGTATTGTATAGTCTGTATTAGGTGTAAGTCCTTTTAGCAGCATAGTAGTATCGGCTTTATTATTGCTATTCAATGCTATCTGTTTATATTGGTTCGAGTCTTTTCCTTTGGCTATTTGTATTCCATATTGCTTAAAAGGGATATCGCCTAAGTCACAAAAAGCAGATAGAGAGGCAGAAACTTGTTGTACATCTACCACATTCAGAGATAATTTAGCAGGCAAAGTTTTTAGCATAGTTGAATACTGAATAATGCTACTATCTTGCAATACGGCAAAGAGGGATACCTTGTATTCTGTGTCGCAGGACAAGTTCCTTTGTTCAATGTGGAAAGTGTCTGCATTCTCCAACCAAACACTATCTCCGTCGTTGATGAAATATCCCATTTTAGTTACTTTTATGCTATCCTCATGAGCAAGAGTTGCATCTAATTGAATGGTCGTTTGTGTCGTTTCTTCATCCATAATGGAGAAACCATGAGTAACAAGATGATAGTAGTTTAAGTTAGATGCCTTATAAGCCTCTATAGATTGTGCAGGGACTAAAACCCGGATAGCACTATTATCCCCAAAAACACGTTCTTCTCCACAGGATGGAGGCATATTTGACAAGAATCTGACTTCTTTTAAGTTCTTAGTACTTTCAAATGCCCAATCACCGATATACGTAACACTCTCAGGAATTGTTACAGACATAAAATCACAACCATTAAAGGCATTCAGCGGAATGCTGCTTAATTTCTTGGGCAATTTAACAAAACGTAATGTCCTGCAACCTGCAAACACTCCTTCTCCCATACTTTTTACACCATCGGGAATAACGATGGAAGAAAGATTTCTACAATAGTAAAATGCCCAATCTCCAAGACTTGTTACACTATTGGGGATAGTGACAGAGGTAAGACCTGTGCAATAATGGAAAGCATAATTTCCAATCCATTTTACACTATCAGGGATAACAATAGAAATAATATCCGCACAATAACCAAATGCCCTATTTCCAATACTGGTTACACTATTGGGAATAATGACTTCACCTGTTGCAGCAGTGCTACATGCTAATAGTTTTTCTTTTTTTTCGTTTTCATAGACAAAATAGCCATCTACATAGCCATTTATAGACTTTGCTCCCCACGGCGTTCCTGTGGCAGCACCATTATATGTCACGTTAAATACCCAATAAAAGGCATTTTCTCCAATACTCGTTACACTATTAGGAATAGTGATGGAGGTAAGACCGGTGCAAGAACGGAAAGCCTCATCTCCTATGCTTGTTACACTATTTGGGATAGTGATGGAAGTAAGACCCGAGCAATCATAGAAAGCTTCACCTCCAATACTCGTTACACTATTAGGAATAGTGACTGAGGTTAGACCTGTGCAACCACGAAAAGCCTGTCTTTCAATACTCGTTACGCTATTGGGGATAGTGATGGAAGTAAAATTACACCCATAAAATGCTGCTTGTCCAATAGTCGTTACGCTATTAGGGATAGTGATAGAGGTAAGACCAGTGCAATCGGAGAAACCGCTTAGGTATTTTACACTATTAGGGATCACAATAGAAGTAAGCCCTGTACAACCGCCAAAAGCCCTGTACCCAATGCTTGTTACACTATTGGGGATAGTGATAGAAGTTAACCCCGTACAATAGTCGAATGCCCTCTCCCCAATGCTTGTTACACTATTAGGGATAGTAATGGATATTAGGTTTTCACAGTCATAAAAAGCATTATCCGCGATAATAGTTGTCCCCTCTTTGATAACTATTTTCGTATTTTCCGGCATTGGTGGTTTATACCCCTTTTTGTATTTGTATAGTACATGACCTGCATATATTACCTCTTGGCGTGGCTGCTTTTCATACCAGCCGGAGCCATCCAATGCATAGTCACGTATATATTTGATACTATTGGGAAAAGTAATGTCCTTTACGTTTGAACTTCCCATAAAAGCAGAACTCGCTATTCCTATCACATGATAGTCTCTTACATATTCAGGAATGTCAATAGAAGACATAGAATACCCTCCCCAAGAATATGCTACTTCTACAGTACTGTCACTGATGATGTTGTAACAGAGGTCGCCCTCTTTGAAGTCGTACGCCCAGAGGGCGGTGGTGGCGAGGAAGAGTGCCACCAAGAAAGATAATAATCTTTTCATAATGCTTGTTGTTTTTAAGAGTTTATATTTTTGGTTTGTTGTTAATCTATCGTTTATGGGCGGGCAATGGTATTGCCCTGCTAAGACACAATAATTCACAATGTATGCTCCACTATGTGCCATACTTTGATAATATAGGAGATACACCCTCATAAGATTGTCCATTGGTGACACGAGATACCTGTCTTCCCTTGCGCCGTTGGCGCATAACGACGCGAGCCGCGTCGTCTCCCAAGAGCGTTGTCTTCTCCCATATATGGACATAAATAAAGCGTGGAACTTTGTCTGTTTCCTTTGATTATCTGAGGTCCTGAACTACCTTTATTGACCAAATTCTACGAACAAAAGCCCACGCAACAAGCGTGAGCGTTAAAGGCTTTGTTCTTGGTCAATAAGTATCTAAAATTGTTCAGGTTTCAGATAATCAAGAGAAAGCATAACGCTTCTATAATATGTCATTGCATCGCCTTACCGATGCGTGGTTATGCCATAGGCGGATTGTTTAGTTTGTCTTTATTAATACTTTATCATTTACGCCCGCAAAGATACGTGTTTTTAGGCAAATATGCAAGAGTTATTAGCAGTTTTATTGTTTACACCATGGACTATTCAGCACAGATGATGTAGTAGGGCGGACAAATAACAACTGATAACAGACTCCCCCTACCCCCTCAAAGAGGGGGATTTAGCAAGGCATTATCGAGGAACTTTGGGGGAACGGACGGCTACGCCGTATTATCGCCAATTAGTCACAAATTATTTATATATCCCAAATTAGCACAACCGACATTATTCTCCGTTAATCACCGCCAATACGCCGTTAATGTATGGTCGGGCACAAGGCTCCCAGACTCCCCCTACCCCCTCAAAGAGGGGGATTTAGCAAGGCATTATCGGGACTGCATTAAACGGACGGCTACGCCGTATTATCACCAATTAGTCACAAATTATTTATATATTCCAAATTAGCGATATATCCCAAATTAGCGCAACTGACATTATTCTCCGTTAATCACCAATTAGCCACAATAACCACAAATGCAGACTTACCAAGCCCGCAACGGAAACACTATTATTGCAACGACATTCATAGCCACAATTACTATCGAATATATCGAATGATGTTACTCTACCACCCGCCGGGGCGACCTCCACCACCAACGGGACCGCCGCCGGGGTTGTTGCCGCCAGGGTTACCACCTCCACCGCCGCCTGATGTGGTGCCGACAGTGGTTACCATAGAGGAGAGAGTAATAGTGGTGAGGGTTGTGGGGGATGTAAGCGTACCTGCGTTGGTCAGGTTGTGGAAGTTGAGGGCATCTGTAGCGGAACTTGCTGATGAGTTGCTTGTGCTTGCTGAAGAGTTGCTTGTGCTTGCGGATGTGGAGTCTGTGTAGGTGCCGCCGGAGACGAGGGTGTAGGCGGAACCTTGTGACAAGGCGGGCGAAGAGAGCAGGAGCGTCATTTGGCGGAATGTGGTTTCGGGTACGTAAGAGAGGACGATGTTGCCGTCCGCGTCAAGCAATGAGATGCGGGTGCCTGCCGTGCAAGAACCGCCATAGAGCAGCGACGGTTGCGTACAGGTAGCGGATGTGGGCGTGCTGCTTGCGCCGCCGATACCGAGAATGATACCACCCGTAATGGTAAAGTTGTTCTGGTCGCAGTCTATACCCTCCTCAGGAACTTGCGTGCCGACGGCAACGACCACACCGCCGTTGATGGTGATAGTGCCGTTGGAATCCAGTCCGTCGTTTTCGGTGCCGTGGGTATAGACATATCCGCCGTTGATAATGATACTCTTGTCAGCGTTGATGCCATCGTCCTTGGCGAGACACTCTACGAGACCATCGTTGATAGTCAGGTAGTCGGCTTCGATACCCTCGGCACTGCTACCGGTACAGGTGATGTTGATATTGCCGCCCGCAATGAGAATAGTGTCGGCTTTGAGTCCTTTGCCTTTGTTGGCGGAAACGCTGATGGTGTACGTGCCACCGTCCACGATGAGATAGTCGTTGCCGTTGATAGCGTCTTCACCGTTGGCGGTGATGTTCATCGTGACGGAATTGCGCAGGCGGATATAGTCGTCGCTGCGCACGGCGTGACGGTTGTTGCCCGTGATATTGAGCGTACCCTCACCCGAGAAGATGAGTTGCCCTTCGCTGAAGAAACAGGCTTTTTGGTCTTCGGTAATGCCATTGATAGTGATTTCTTGCGCGTAGGTGCCGTCGGTGAGTGTGTTGGTGGTGCCGCCGGTGACGAGTACATAGACCGCTTTGTGCGGGTAGCCTCCGTCGGACTCCATAGTCTTGCCTTTCTGGATATTGATAGCGGGACCGGAAGGGTTGTGGAGGGTGAGACCGTTGAGTTGGAGAACGAACTTGTAGTCGCTATAAACCTTAAAACAGCCGTCCGAGCACGTTCCCGAAAGAATGTACTGCACTTTCTTGACCGTGCTGACGACGGTCACATCGGTGCCGTCGGTGGTGACGGTAATGCCATCATACGTGCCGCTGATGTCCACGGAAGAGGCTGACCACGTGATAGTTATGACTTTCATATCACCTGTGGTATAGGCGTCCCAGTTCTCGAGGAAATCACCGAAGTTGTTGTATGTACTATCCGAAATGGTGGTGTTGCCGGTGGTGGAGTTGCTGCCGGTTCCTTTGTCATTGGTAGGGTCATCGCAACTTGCGAGTGCGACTGCCAAAAGGAATGGTAGGTAAAAATATAAACGTTTCATTGTTAAGTAATAATTAATAGTTAATAATTAATATGCAGATGGGCTCTGTAAGCATAGCCTATCCCTTGCTCATCCCTTGCGTATCCCTTGCTGTTTGACACGACTTTGACAGGGAGTTGCCTGTATATAATTGTTAATAATTCAGCATCAATGACTGAATTGATAGGACAGGATAATGAGATGGTTGTACTTGTAGGCGTTGGTGAGTTCGATGTTGCCCGACTTGCGTTTGATGTTGAGGTCGCGTTTGTAGCCGTAATCGAAGCGGTAGGAGAGCGAGAGGCTGTTGCGTTTATCGATACGCCAGCGCATACCTATCTCGGGACGGATGCGGGTGATATACTGCCCGTACTGCGTTGTGCTGCAGGCATTTAAGTAGTCGGTAGGCGCATTGAGGGAGTTGGCAAACTCGATACCTACGTGGAACTTCAGGGGTTTGGAGAACATGGAATAGGTGGCTTGCAGGCGGTGACGCATAGTGAGGTCGATGGCGTTCTTCTCGTTGGGGTTGACGGAGTCGGTGCGGCAGTCCATCAGCAGCCGCTCGCGCAGGGAGAGTTTCCAACGGTTGATTTTCACCTGCCCCGTAACGTTGAGGAAAGCACGGTGGCGAATATACTCGGCGGGGTCTGTCCACCCCTTGTTGCCATAGAGTTTGAACGTATAGCCGAGGGCGATATTCAGGTATGGTATGGGTTCATAGTCAAGAGCCAACGTAGTGTAAGAACGCGTAAAAGCGGCAGGTGATGTACCGCCGAGGCAGGTACGTATTTCCTCCTCAACGGACAAACTCAGTCCGTGGTTGAAGGAGCGGTTGTAGGAGGCTACGAGACGCAGTTTGGCAACCTGCTCGGTAGTGGTTTCTTGGCTGACAATCTCTTGGGCTTTTGCGGCTACGGGGGCAAGGAGGATACTTGCTAATGCTATGTAAATCAGTCGTTTCATCGTGGTTTAACTTGTGAGTCAATGGTGTTAGTTTCGCCCTTTTGGAGCATATAATAGACCTTGATATACGCCACATCGCGAAGGAAATCGACGTGTCCTATCTCAAAGGACTCTATGGGTCGCCCGAGACGTTTCTCGAGGTCGGCTTTGAGTTCGGCGTGGCGTTCGGGGACGATATTCTCTATTTTCTCATAGAGGACGATTTTCTGCGAGCGGTGTGCGAGTCCGCGCCAGTTCTCGAAGAACGCCGCCACGCCGAGAAGGAGGATATTGACCAGCAGGAGGTCAGACCAACTGACGGACATCGCCAGACCGTTGATGACACTCAGTCCGATAAGCACAAAGAGATAGGTCATCTCGCGGATAGGGATGGTCTCGGTGCGGTAGCGAATCATTCCGAAGATGGCGAAGAGACCGAGGGCGAAGCCGATTTGCAGTTTGACGTTGTCGAGCATACAGAGCAGCAGGAACATCGTTGCCGAGAAGAGCATGAAAGTGACATAGTAGTCCATGCGCTTCGACTTGCGGTAGTAGAGGAAATGCACCAGTATCCACGCCACCACGAAGTTGAGCAGGAAGCGGACAAGGATATTCACGATACTGCTGCCGTCGAAAAGCGGCACGCCGAGGAACGTGGTTGCCGTCTGCATCGGCACAGCGAACTCCGCTGCGATAGAGGGGTCGAACTCGGGGGCATTGACGATGGTGTCCGTTACCTGACCGATAGTGTTGGTGTCCATTAAGCCATCCATATTATTATCCGTTTAAGTTATTCTTATTCTCCATTAAAGCCATTAAAGTTCCATTAAAAACATATCTGGTGTTTCATTCCATCAGTCCCCTCTCCGAGGGGGTTAGGGAAGTCAGTTTTTCTAATTGCCGCAGTTTAGGGCGAAAACGGTTGCTTTTTATTGTCGGGTTAGTGAGGACGGTTCCGATACAGTACTTGCTGATTTTCATCGGTTTGATACGCAAGGAGCGGAGTATATCCAGCATCTCGGAGGGCTGATAGCCGTTGCGTTTGAGTTCGATGATTACTGCATCTCCAAGGGCTGCCGTCTGTCCCGTCTGCACGTTCTCCCAGCAAAGGGCGGTGTCGATAGTGAGGCGCTCGGTCTTGGCTCGGTTGACAAGGGTGATACGCTCGAAGCGGGTATGGAGTTGCGGTTGCAAGGTGCTGATGTCGTACCATAATTTGCCGGTGAGCCACTCGCGCTGCTCGGCGTCAATGCTCTGCAAATCATTGGTTTTCACCACGATACGTTTCTTCTTGGTGCGCCCTTTGTTGCTCTTGTTCTTTACCTCAAGGAAGGTGGTATGCGAGTCAATATAGGTGCGGATACGTATCTTCTGACGGTGCAGTTGGCGGTTGTGGTGGCGCAGATACATCTGCAGGTCGGGCGTATCGTAGTAGAGGGTGTCGTAGGCGGCAAGTCGCTGACCGTCTATCTCCTGAATATAATAGTCCGACCGGGCAAGACTCAACATCTCGGGCAAGAAACAAGCGGGAACGACAAACTTGGTATCAATACGATTCATCAGTTTGACGCTCTCCATCTCGGCAAGCGAGATAGGGGTCATATCAGTCATCGCTGAAAGCATACTCAAACACTTTGACGGAATAGAGTTTGCCGTTGGGCAGGTAGTTGTACTGCTTTTTCTTGGTGCCGTTGTCGTTGTATTCGTACTTGCGGATGCGGACAGGCTTGTCCTTGTCGTTATAGACCACCTCGCGGGCGACGAAGCCCTCGGCATTGTACTCGATGGTGATACGCTGCACCTGCCCATAGGTGGCGTACTCTATCTCCTCCACCTTGCGCCCGAGCGAGTCGTAGGTGGTGACGTGGTCGAGCCAGCGCGTCTTTGCCTTGGCGTCGGTGTTCCATTCGCGTATGGTCAGGTTCTTGCGTTTGGCACGTTTTGCCAGTGTCTCGGGCGAGACATCGGCATACGCCACAGCAGGGAGCAGAAGCAACAACACACAATATACATACGGGCGCAGTCTCATACCTTTTGTTCAAACTATTACAACACTTTCTTTTTGCGCTGCAAAGGTACGAAAAATCAGTGAAAACGACACATATCTTTCAGCCAACATAACTATTTTTTCAGCAGAAAACGACTAAAACAAGGAAATGAGGATGTTTGAGTTCAAACATCCTCATTTCCCAATACTATCCAAGTAATGTACTTATACGGGATCTATTGCCTGTGCTATCGAATTGGCTATCTCGGACATCTCGGCAGCAGACAATTGCAACTTGGGGTTGGTAAAGAGCATATCCTTTTCCGAGTTCATAGGCACCAAGTGAATATGCACATGGTTCACCTCCATACCCAATACCGCCACGCCAACTCGCTTGCAATCAGTGGCTTGTTTGATTCCAATAGCCACACGCTTAGCAAAGACCATCATATCCGCCAAAGTCTTGTCGTCAAGGTCAAAGATGTAATCAGCCTCGGGTTCAGGCAGTTTGGGAATGACCAATGTATGCCCCTTTTGCAACGGGTTTATATCCAAGAAAGCATAGAAGCGGTCATCCTCAGCCACCTTGTAACTGGGGATTTCGCCATTTATTATCTTTGTGAAGATTGTCATATCAATGTACGATTACAGATTTAGATACTTATCTCCAATATCTTGAACTCCAACGTGCCAGCGGGGACACTCACCTTGGCTATCTCTCCGACCTTTTTGCCGAGCAGTCCTTTGGCTATCGGTGTAGTGGTAGCGATTTTGCCTTCAAGGATATTCGCTTCGCTCTCGGTAACCAGTTGATATACTTTCTCTTGCTTTGTTTTCATGTTCTGCACACGCACCTTGGTCAGTATCTGCACCTCATCAGTTTTGATGCTCTTCTCGTCAATGATACGTGCGTCCATGATTTTACCCTTCAGCATTGCGATGCGACTTTCCAATACGCCCTGCTCTTCTTTGGCAGCATCGTATTCTGCGTTCTCACTCAAGTCGCCCTTGTCGCGCGCTTCTGCTATAGCGGCGATTACACGCGGACGTTCTACTGCCTCCAATTGCTGGAGTTCATCTTTCAGTTTCTGAAGACCTTCTGCGGTCATGTAGGTTGTAGCCATATCTTCTGTTAGTATTTACGATTAAAGATTTCGCTCGCAATAAAAGCCTTGCGAGCGTTCTCCATGTTGCTCAAATCGGGAAGCAACTCCTCATTTACATTCTTTGTTTCTGCGTTGTTGTCCATCACGTAGCAGTTTTTAATTTCTCTATTAACAACTAAAATTTTCACAGTTTCGGTTCTTTTAGTTTAAGAAACAACGAGAAACTTCCCAGCCTCTCGTTGCCATTAAACCTAAACCTTAACTATGAAAATTTATTGTTTTCGGCTGCAAAATTACGGCTTTTTTTTCAGCCGTGCAAATTTTTCCTCTAAAAAAACGCTTTTTTGCATCTGTACTGTCCAATAACAAATGCAATTTTGTGCAAAGTTAGGGAAAATAATTGAAGAAGCAATCTTTCGGGGTTG